>CAXTRX010000037.1:4971-23730 GCA_964246785.1 uncultured Acetobacteraceae bacterium
CGGCGACGTAGCAAAGGTCGAGCGCGGCGGCGCCAAGGCGGCGCAGGTTCGACAGGCGGTCGGTGGGGATGACGCGCTCCGGCGGATTGATCACGGGGGCGCCGCTGCCTGCGATCAAGCGCGCTGCGGCTTGGAGCGCCGCCGGGCCGAAATCGGCGTCGCCGATGGCGTTCAGCACCAGGTCGTGCGGGGGGAGGGTGGTGGCGTATTCGGCAAACGCGGTGTGGGTCACGAACGTGCGGTCGTCCAGGATGGCGCGGGTGGGAATGTTGTTGCCGCGGGCCGAGACGAGCTGCAGCACGGTGACCGGCGGCCCCTCGCCGCGGTAGGCGCTGGTGGTGATAGGACGGGCGGAGAACCCGGCGTCGCGGTGACGGGCGGCGGCTGCGTCGTCGATGCCGTCCAGCAGGTAGGAGAGGCCTTGATGCGCCTCGGCATGGGCCGGGTCGACCGCCAGGGCAGCCTGGTAGTGCGGGGCGGCCTCGGCGGGCCGCTGCGCCTCGCGCAGGAGGTTGCCGAGGTTGACGCGGGCGGCTGGGTCATTTGGGTGGGCGGCGGCGGCCTGGGTGTAGGTGGTAAGGGCGGCGCGTTTATAACCATTGGCGAGCAGCAGGGCGCCCAAGTTGGCCAGGGCGCCGCCGTGGCCCACGTCCCGCGCAAGCACGTCGAAATAGGCCTGGCGGGCTTCGGGGCTGCGGCCCAAACGGTCGAGCAGGCAGGCGCGGTAGAACAACTCCGCTGCCGTCCCTGGCGCGCCGGCCAGGGACTCCTCCACGGCGCGCAATGCGGCCTCGGTGGCTTGGCGCTGGGGCCAAGGGGGGACTAGCGTGTCGGCCATGGTGGTGTTCGCTTCCGCACAGCGCAGGTTTCCGCATGCAGTAGCATGTGTTCGCGGGCTAGACCAAGCCGGTTGGAGGGCGGCGAGCTGAACGACGAGGCTGTCCCGCCTGCCGAGCCGACGTATGCCGCCATGCGCAGCCGCAAGCTGCGGTTGCTGATCCCGCTGGTGGTGGCGTTCGCGTTCTTGATGGAGCAGTTGGACGCGACCATCGTGACCACCGCCATCCCGGACATGGCGCGCAGCCTGCGGGTGCCGCCGCTCGAGCTGAACCTGGCGATCACGGCGTATATCCTGAGCATCGCCGTGTTCATGCCGGTGAGCAGTTGGTTTGCCGACCGGTTCGGCTCCCGCCGGGTGTTTGCGGCGGCGCTGGTGATCTTCACGGTCGCGTCCATGCTGTGCGGGCTCTCGCGCGGCCTGGGCTTTCTGGTGGCGATGCGCGCCCTGCAGGGCTTTGGCGGGGCGATGATGACGCCGGTTGGGCGGCTGGTGCTGCTGCGGGCGTTTCCGCGCAACCAACTTGTGACAGCGATGACCTACATGACGGTCCCTGCGGTGACCGGCCCGGCGATCGGGCCGATCCTGGGCGGGTTCCTCACCACCTATGCCACGTGGCGCTGGGTGTTCTACGTGAACGTGCCGATTGGAATAGTGGGTGTGCTGTTGGCGTTGCGCTTTGTGGAGGATGCGCGCAGCGACACTCCGCCAAAGTTCGACCTTGTGGGGTTTCTGCTGTGTGGCTTCGGCTTCGGCCTGCTGCAGTTCGGCCTGGAGAGCATCTCCCGCTCGCTGCTGCCCCGGGCGGTGGTGGTGACTTCGGTGTTGGCGGGTTTGGCGCTGCTGGCGGCGTATGTGCCGCACGCGCGGCGGCGGGTGGATGCGGTGCTGGACCTCAGCCTGTTCCAAATCCGCAGTTTCCGGGTGAGCACGCTGGCGGGCGGGCTGAGCCGGACGGGCGTCAATGCGGTGCCGTTTATGTTGCCGCTGTTGTTTCAGATCGGCTTCGGTCTGAGCCCGGTTGCCTCCGGCTCGCTGACCTTCGTGAATGCGCTTGGCACCTTGGCGGTGCGGCCGATTTCGGCCTGGTTGATGCGCCAGTTCGGCTACCGCATGTTGCTGACGTGGAACGGGGTCTTGTGTGCGGTGGTGATCGCCTCATTCGCGCTATTGCAGCCGAGCACGCCGCACTGGCAGGTGCTGCTGCTGGTGCTGGTATTTGGCATCGCCCGCAGCACCCAGTTTGTCACGACCAACACGCTAACCTATGCCGACGCACCGGCGCATAAATTAAGCCGCAGCACCAGCCTGGGCGGGGTGATCCAGCAGCTCACGATCTCGTTCGGCGTCTCGATCGCGGCGGCGCTGCTGTGTCTGATCGCCGGGCCGGGACGGTTGCCCAGCGTGGGCGATTTCCATTTGGCGTTTGTGCTGGTGGCGCTGATTACCCTGGCGTCGGCGCCGGGCTTCTTGCAGTTGCGGCCGGAAGACGGGGTGAATGTGAGTGGGTATCGCCCGAAGGTGAGGCGAGTGCGAGCGGCTTGATCGGAGCGTTGCCTACTCGGAGGACCCGTCTTTAAGGTGCGCGGGAAGGTTTGTGAGGGGACCTGCCTGCTTTGGCACGGCGGGTCCAGGATTGTCGCCAAGATCAATCCCGCCGCATGCCGCAGTCGCGAGCAGGCAACAGGCGGCGAGCAAGGCAAGGGTTCGGCGGACTGTCATAGCCGTAACGTCATGCATGCCGCGGATGGCGTCAACAACGGGGTGAGGCTTGGTTTGAAGCGGCAGCCACCCCCATCCCGGCCCTTTGCCTCTCCTGCCCGCGGGACAGACGCGGTCAGCTGGTCAGGGTGGCGTGGATGATGCCGGTGCGGCTCAGTACGTTCATCGCCACCTCGTCACCCATGCGGCGGAAGCGCACGCTGATCCGCGCGCCGTTCAGTTCGAGATTGAGCACCGTGACCTCGGCCAGCGTCGGGGGCAGCAGAGGGCGGTCGAAGCGCACGGTGCGTTGCGCCGGGTCAAAGCTCAGACCGAGGCAGGCCTGCAGCATGGCCGGCAGCGCGCCGGCGGCCCAGGCTTGCGGGGAGCAGGCGACGGGATAGCTGGTCGGCGCTTCGGCCCGGCGGCGGGGAAAGCCGCAGAACAGCTCGGGCAGGCGCCGCAAGTCGATCGTGCGGCAGGCGTCGAACATGCCGCCGAAGAGTCGGGCCGTTTCTGCCTTGCAGCCATAACGCGCCATGCCCAGCGCGATCAGCGAGTTGTCGTGCGGCCAGACTGAGCCGTTGTGGTAGCTGATTGGGTTGTAACGTGCCTCGCCAACCCCCAGCGTGCGGATGCCCCAGCCGGTGAACATGTGGCTGGACATGAGCCGGGCCGCCACCTGCTGGCCCCGCTCAGGGCTGATGATACCAGCCAACAGCAAGTGCCCAGCGTTGGACGCGCAGACCTTGCAGGGGCGTTTCGCGCCGTCCAGCGCGAGCGCGTACGTGCCAAGATCCTCGCACCAGAAAGCAGCCTCGAACGCGGTTTGCAGCCGGTCGGCAGTGGTGTCGAGCGCTGCGGCGGTGTCGGCATGGCCGAGGGCGCGGGCGATGCCGGCGGCAGCGCGACGGGCGGCGTAGGCGTAGCCCTGCACCTCGGCCAACGCGATGGGTCCGGTCGCCAGCGAGCCGTCGGCGTGCGAGATCGAGTCGTAGCTATCCTTCCAGCCCTGGTTGGCGAGACCTTCGCCGGTCTGGCGGCTGTATTCCACGAAGCCGTCGCCATCCGGGTCGCCATAGTGCTCGATCCACTCCAGCGCGGCGACGATATTGGGCCAAAGCCTGGCGGCAGTGTCCAGGTCGCCGGTGCGCTCGAAGTAAGCGCCGGCCAGCATGACGAAGAGCGGCGTGCTGTCCACGCTGCCGTAGTAGCGTCGGAACGGCACCTCACGCAGCATCGCCATTTCACCGTGGCGCACTTCGTGCAGGATTTTGCCGGGTTCAGCATCGGCGAGTTTGTCGATCACGGTCGCCTGGTTGGCGGCAAGATAGGTCAGCACACCGGCGGTGATGCGCGGGTCGAGCCAGAGCGTCTGCATGGCGGTGATCAGCGCGTCGCGGCCGAAGGCGGCGCTGAACCAAGGGACGCCGGCATAGGGATAAGGCCCGGTGTCCTTGTCCGTCACCAGCATGTAGAGGTCGCAAACGGAGCGGCGCATGGCCTCGTTGAACACCTCGTTGGAGGTGGCCACGGCCGCGGCCCGGCTGCTTTCGGCCCGTAGGCGCCGGCGGGCGTCGTAGAGCGAGCGCAGGAAGCTGCGGCGAGGCGAGATGCCGCTGTCGACCGGGTCACAGGCGATCTCAAGGAAGATCAGGCGGCGTCCGCCAGCCGGGACTTCCAGTTCGAAACAGGCGCGGCCGTCGGTAAGCTCGGCTGGCTTAGGGTCGAAGGACAGCCGGGTGCTGCGGCGTTGATCGTCCAGCCCGAGATAGGAGAGCGTCACTCGGTCGACGCCGATCTCGGGAGGCTGCTGCTGCCCGCGGCGGGACCGATGCATGCCGCGGGACTCGAACAGGTCGGTGAAATCGGACTCGAACAGCAGTTCGAGGCGGATGCGCTTGTGAGTGTCGGCGAAGCTGCGCAGCGAAAGGCGTTCGTAGCAGGCGCCCTCCCAAAGGAAGCGGGAGCGGCGGACATGCAGCAGGTCGTGCTCGAGGATCAGCAGGCCGGCGTCATAAAGGTCAGGGTTGGCCAGGTCGCAAGTAAGCTCGGCATTGTCGTCGCGCAGGGTGGAACTCAGCAGCATCGGCCGCTCGCCGTTGATCAGCAGGCCCAGCTTGCAGAGGTGCCGGGTGTCGCGGAAGTATATGCCGTCGCTGCTGCCTGGACCGCCGAGGATGTTGCCGCTGGCGTCGAACACGCCGAACGTGTCCCCGCTTTTTAGGGTGCGGGTTTGACGTTCCTGCAGGGACACCGTGGCGGGGATGTAAAACGCGTCGGGCTGTGCCGCTTGCAAGTCCATGCCGGGTCCTTCCAGGAGAGCAAAGCTGGGTTAGAGAAGGTGTGCGGCTGGTGCGCCGTTAAGGTTTGCATAATGGCTTAGCGCAATGATAGTGCCCGGTCGACAGGAGCACCGACATGGCGGAGTATGGCGCATATGCGACGGGTCAGAGCGACCGCCGGCCCTGGGGGGACTGGGCGGTATTGGACTGCGGGCCCGGCTTTGTGGTCAAGCGCATTCGCGTGGTGCCGGGTGGCCGCCTGTCGCTGCAGCGCCACCAGCATCGTGCCGAGCAGTGGACGGTGGTGGCTGGCACTGCGCGGGTCACGGTGGATGCGGTCCAGTTCGACGTTCCGACTGGCCAGTCGGTAAACGTGCCGCTGAGAGCGGTGCATCGGTTGGAAAACCTTGGCGAGGAGCACGTGGTGTTCATCGAGGTGCAGCACGGCGCCCTGCTGTCCGAAGATGATATCGAGCGCCTGGAGGATGTTTACGGGCGTTCTTAGCGCAGTATCAGCCCACCTGTCTCCGGTTGGGCTGATGCTGCTCGCCAAGACAATGGCTATACCCGTTTCAACGTCCACTCCCAGCGGATACTCGAGTTGAAACGGCTCTAAAGACGGTTTTAGCCAGCCTGGCGGCCTGGATGCGTGGGTTAGACAAGGCGATTTCGGCGTTGGAGATCACGCGACAGCGGTTTCGCATTCTCACCCCAACCCTCTTTCGCCTCCAAGAGAGGGAGCGGGGAGGGGCGCCCGCTCGGCCCGCAATGCTGCCCAATGCGCCATCCGCGCGGCTACTTCGGCCTCGAAGCCCCGCCCTGTCGGCTGATAAAGCGCCATTCGCTCGAGGCCGGGCGGGAAATAGTCCTGGCCGGAGAAGGCGTCCTCCGAATTGTGGTCGTAGGCATAGCCGTCGCCGTAGCCAAGATCCTGCATCAGCCGGGTGGGGGCGTTCAGGATGTGCGCAGGCGGGGCGAGGCTGCCGGTCTGCTTCGCCGCCCGCATCGCAGCCTTGAAGGCGGCATAAACCGCGTTCGATTTCGGCGCGGTGCCGAGATAGACCACCAGTTGCGCCAACGCCAACTCACCCTCCGGGCTGCCCAGGCGCTCGTAGCTCTCCCAGGCGGCAGTGGCTTGCACCAGCGCCTGCGGGTCGGCCATCCCCACATCCTCTGCGGCAAAGCGCAACAGGCGGCGGGCGATGTAGCGCGGGTCCTCGCCGCCGGTCAGCATGCGGGCGAACCAATACAGCGCCGCGTCCGGGTCCGACCCGCGCAGGGACTTATGCAGGGCCGAAATCAGGTTGTAGTGCTCTTCGCGGTCGCGGTCGTAGAGCGCGGCGCGCTTGGCCAGCAGTGCCGCAAGCGCCGCCGGGTCGAGCGGGGAGGTGCCCGGCGGCAAGGCCTGGAGCTGCTCGGCCATGTTCAAAAGGTAACGGCCGTCGCCATCGGCCATGGCGCGCATGGCGGCCCGCGCCTCCTGGGTCAGGGGCAGCGCGGCCTCGGCCTCGGCGCGACACAGCAGTTGCTCCAGCGCCTCGTCGTCCAGCCGGCGCAACACCAGCACCTGGCAGCGGGAGAGCAGGGCGCCGTTCAGGGCGAAGGAAGGGTTCTCGGTGGTGGCGCCGGCCAGGACCACCGTGCCGTCCTCCACCACAGGAAGGAAGCCATCCTGCTGGGCGCGATTGAAGCGGTGGATTTCGTCCACGAACAGCAGCGTGGCGCGGCCGGCCTGGCGGCGGCGGCGGGCCTCGTCGAAGGCGCGCTTGAGGTCGGCCACGCCGGAAAACACCGCTGAGAGCTGAACGAAATGCAGCCCGGCGGCATCGGCCAATAGCCGCGCGATGGTGGTCTTGCCGACACCTGGCGGACCCCAAAAGACCAAAGAGGCCAGCGAGCCGCGCGCGAGCATGCGGGTGAGGGCGCCTTCCGCGCCCAGCAGGGTGTCCTGCCCCACAACTTCGGAGAGATTGCGCGGGCGGAGACGGTCGGCGAGAGGACTGCCGGCCGGGAGTGACGGCGAGGCTTCAGTGGCGAACAGGTCGTCCGTTGTCACGACACCGCGGCGGAGCAGGCGGGGCCTGGTTGGACGGTGGTCGTCACCGCTGGGTCCCCGCTTTGCAAGGAGAACAGCACGTCGCCAAGCGTGGTCGCCATGAGAGTTTGACTGGCATAGCCCTTTAGCACGCCGCCGTTGTCGATCGGGTGGGAGGCGAGTGCGCCGTCTGGCCCGCGCTTCATCAGCTTGCCGCAGAGCGTGAAGCCGAGATGGTCGCGATCCGGGATGGCGGCGGTGAAGCTGTCTTCGGGCTTGCTGGTGGTGACGTGGAGCGTGCCCGTCAGGACGCCGGCGAAGTAAACGGCGATGGTCTCTTCCTCCTGGCCGTCAGAGAGGTGATCGCTCACCGTCACCGTGGTGTGGTGGACGTCCTGGGCCGTGGCAGGAAGGGATGTAAACGCCAGCAACAATGCGCCGGCGGCACCCCTCACCCCGGTCCTCTCCCAACGGGCGAGGGAGACGGATAGGAGCATGGGCAGGTTAGGCGGCTTCGGCTTCCACTTCGTCGAGGCGAGGGCCGCTGTCTTGGCCCTTGGCAGACGGGTCGCGCTCGACCAACTCGATTACCGCCATGTCAGCGGCGTCGCCGTAGCGCATGCCCGCCTTCAGCACGCGGGTGTAGCCGCCGGCGCGGGCCTTGTAGCGCGTGGCCAGCACGTCGAACAGCTTGGCCACGATCTTCTCGTCCTGCAGCTGGGACAGCGCCTGCCGCCTTGCATGCAGGCCGCCGCGCTTGCCGAGGGTGATCAGCTTTTCCGCGACCGGACGCAACTCCTTGGCCTTGGGCAGGGTGGTGGTGATCTGCTCGTGCTTCAGCAACGCCACTGCCATGTTGCGGAACATGGCAAAGCGATGGCTTGCAGTGATGCCGAGCTTGCGGCCGGCTACTCCGTGGCGCATGGGCGCAGTCCTCTAAAACGGTTCATCTAGCCGCTTGGCCAGGTCTTCGATATTCTCCGGCGGCCAGCCGGCCACCGTCATGCCGAGGGTGAGGCCCATGTTGGTCAGGACCTCTTTGATCTCGTTCAACGACTTGCGGCCGAAGTTCGGCGTGCGCAGCATCTCCTGCTCGGACTTCTGCACCAGGTCGCCGATATAGACGATGTTGTCGTTCTTGAGGCAATTCGCAGACCGGACCGACAGTTCCAGCTCGTCCACCTTGCGCAGCAAGTTGCGGTTGAACGGCAGGTCGTCGTGGTGCTCCTCGGCGCGATACTGCTGCGGCTCGTCGAAATTGATGAAAAGCTGCAACTGATCCTGCAGGATGCGGGCAGCCAGTGCGACCGCGTCCTCCGGACTTACGGCGCCATTGGTCTCAACCGAAAGCAGCAACTTGTCGTAGTTGGTAAGGTTGCCGACGCGGGTAGGCTCCACCCGATAGGACACGCGGCGCACTGGAGAGTAGATGCTGTCGACCGGGATCAAGCCGATCGGCGCGTCTTCCGGGCGGTTGGAGCTGGCCGGCTCATAGCCTTTGCCGAGGTTGACGGTGAACTCCATGCCGAGCTTGGTGCCTTCGTCGAGCGTGCACAGAACAAGTTCGGGATTCATGATGTCGATGTCGTGCCCAGTCTGGATCTGGCCGGCCTTGACCTCGCCGGGTCCGGTCGCCGTCAGCACCATGCGCTTGGGCCCGTCACCATGCATCCGCAGGGCGAGTTGCTTTACGTTCAGCACGATATCGGTCACGTCCTCACGCACGCCGGCAATGCTGCTGAACTCGTGCAACACGCCGTCGATCTGCACCGCGGTCACGGCGGCCCCCTGCAGGGAGGACAGCAGCACGCGGCGGATGGCATTGCCCAGGGTCATGCCGAAGCCGCGCTCGAGCGGTTCGGCGACCACGAGAGCGGTGCGCGAGGGATCGGAGCCGGGCTCGAATTCGAGCTTTTCCGGCTTGATCAGTGATTGCCAATTACGCTGCATCACCATCGTGTCGTTTCTCATGCCAACTCAGGCGCCACCTCAATTGCGGCTACGCCCGCCTTTCATCATGTGCTCGATAAGCCGGTCGCCGTTAAACGCGGCGGCGTTTGCGGGGGCGGCAGCCATTGTGCGGTATGGGGGTGAGATCGCGGATCTGGGTGATGGAAAAGCCCACCGTCTGCAGCGCGCGCAGAGCGCTCTCGCGGCCCGAACCCGGTCCGTTCACCTCGATTTCCAGGGTCTCCATGCCGTGCTCGCGGGCCTTCTTGCCCGCGTCCTCGGCGGCCACCTGAGCGGCATACGGGGTGGACTTGCGGCTGCCCTTGAAGCCTTGCATCCCGGCGGAGGACCAGGCGATGGTGTTGCCCTGCGCGTCGGTGATGGTGATCATGGTGTTGTTGAACGTCGCGTTAACATGCGCCACGCCGGAAATGATGTTCTTGCGCTCCTTCCTGCGAGGGCGCGCGGGGGCTTTCGCCATGAGGTGATCCTGCTTTCGGGCTGAGTGCGGCGGGGAATGCAGCGGGAGCTGAGTTTACTTCGTGACTTTCTTCTTGCCGGCGATGGCTACCGCCTTGCCCTTGCGGGTGCGGGCATTGGTGTGCGTCCGCTGGCCGCGCACCGGCAGGCCACGGCGGTGACGCAGGCCACGATAGCAGCCCAAATCCATCAGCCGCTTGATGTTCATCGCCACCTCGCGCCGCAGGTCGCCCTCGACTCGGAACTCGCGGTCGATCAGTTCACGGATGCGCAGCACTTCCTCGTCCGAAAGCTGGTTGACCCGGCGGTCATCGGGGATGCTCAGCTTGGTGCAGATTTGAGCAGCTTTCGTCGGCCCGATGCCGTAGACATAGCGAAGGCTGATTTTGACCCGCTTATTGGTCGGGATGTTCACACCGGCAATACGCGCCACGCCCATCTCCTGCTTGAACAGCCTGCGGCGCTGCGCGGCCGGGCTTCATACCAAAGTGCCCAGCTCGCCTCAGCGCTAGGCCACCGCTAAATGCCATGCGGGCGGGGACGCAACCATCCCCACCGGACGAGCCTGCTTATAGGCGAGATTTCAGACGAGTCAACGCACTTCGGTCACATCTAAGTGAACATGCTCGGTGGGCAGCGTTTGCAGCACCGCCTCGATCGAATTGCTCACGGCATCGATCGGAGCCATGCCATCCAGCGTGTGAAGACGGCCAAGCTTCTGATAGTGCGGCAAAATCGGACGGGTCTGGCGGTTGTAAACGGCAAGACGCTCAATCACCGTCTCCCGATTGTCATCGGGCCGGTGGACAAAGTCGTGGCTGCCGCACACGTCGCACACGCCCGTGACAGCCGTCGGCTTGAAGCTGTCATGATAGCTGGTGCCGCAGCGGGCGCAGGCAAATCGGCCGGCAATGCGCTGCACCAGGGCCGGCTCGTCGACTTTCAGTTCAATCACGGCATCAAGCTGAAGACCGAGATGCTCAAGCATGCTGTCCAGCGCTTCGGCCTGTGCCACGGTGCGGGGGAAACCGTCGAGAATGAAGCCGCGAGCGCAGTCTGGCTGGCGTACGCGGTTGGCGAGCATGTCGATGATGATGTCGTCGGAGACGAGCGCGCCGGACTCCATGACCGCCTTGGCGCGGCGGCCGACGTCGCTGCCGGCAGCCACCTCGCTGCGCAGCATGTCGCCGGTCGAGATTTGCGCGATGCCCCAAATTTCCTGTAACCGCTTGGCTTGGGTTCCTTTGCCCGCTCCAGGCGGTCCTAGCAGGATCAATCTCACCTTTGGCGTCCCCTCACGCGCGTTTTCCGCATTAAGCCTTCGTATTGATGCGCGAGCAGATGAGACTGCACTTGCGTGACCGTGTCCATAGTGACCGACACGATAATCATCAGGCTCGTGCCGCCGAAATAGAACGGGATGTTGAAGTTGGCGATCAGCAGTTCCGGCAGCAGGCAGACCACGCAGAGGTAAAGCGCGCCGATGGTGGTCAACCGCGTCAGGATTCGGTCGAAATAGTCGGCTGTGTTGGCGCCGGGGCGGACGCCGGGGATGAAGCCGCCATATTTCTTGAGATTGTCCGCCGTCTCCTGCGGGTTGAACACGACGGCGGTATAGAAATACGAGAAGAAAATGATCATTGCGGCATACAGGGCGAGGTAGAGCGGCTGGCCATGCGCCAGTTGCCCGGCGAGCCAGCCCAAGATGGAGTTCGGATTGGTGTTGCCGAAGCCTGCGATGGTGGCGGGGATCAGCAAGATGGAGGAGGCGAAGATCGGCGGGATCACGCCCGCGGTGTTGACCTTCAGCGGCATGTGGGTCGCGTCGCCGCCGAACATGCGGGTGCCAACCTGGCGCTTGGGGTATTGCACGAACACGCG
Organism: uncultured Acetobacteraceae bacterium; assembly: GCA_964246785.1. Taxonomy (GTDB): domain Bacteria; phylum Pseudomonadota; class Alphaproteobacteria; order Acetobacterales; family Acetobacteraceae; genus LMUY01. The sequence continues at coordinate 16,142 of CAXTRX010000037.1, forward strand.
CCGCTGGGCTCGCTCCATGAACACGATGAAGCCGATCACCGCCACCGCCGCCACTAGGAAGCCGAGGATGACCACTGGCGAAATCCCGCCGGTGCGGCCGAGATCGAGCAGCGTGGCAAGCGCGTGCGGCAGGTTGGCGACAATGCCGGCGAAGATGATGAGGCTGGTGCCGTTGCCCACGCCGCGAGCGGTGATCTGCTCGCCAAGCCACATCAGGAACATCGTGCCGCCGGTGAGGGTGACGACGGCGGATAGGCGGAAGAACCAGCCTGGATCGAGCACGGCGCTGGCACCCGCGGCGTTGTGGAACGCCTCCAGCCCGGCGGCGATGCCATAGGACTGGAACACCGCGATCAGCACCGTGAGATAGCGGGTGTACTGGTTGAGCTTCTTTCGCCCGCTCTCGCCCTCTTTCTTCAGCGTCTCCAGTGACGGGATGGCCGCCGACATCAACTGGATGATGATCGAAGCGCTGATGTAGGGCATGATGGTGAGCGCGAAGACCGTCATGCGGCTGAGATTGCCGCCGCTGAACATGTCGAACATGCCCAACACGCCGCCGCCATGCTCGGACATGGCCTGGCCCATCACGGCGGCATCGACGCCGGGCACCGGCACGTAGCTGCCCAGGCGGTAGACGATCAAGGCGCCAAGCGTGAACCAGATGCGCTTCTTCAGCTCGGTGGCCTTGCTGAAGACGCCGAAGTTCATGCTGGCTGCCATTTGTTCGGCGGCCGAAGCCATAGCCTTATCCCCCTAGCGCTATCCCACTGGGGCAAGCTGCCCTATGAGGACGTCATTGTGCCGTGCGGAGTGCTCGCCGTGCAAGCGCGGGCATGCCCGCGGGACTTCGGCTGCGGATGGCGACTATGTGACGGCTAGCAACACACGTCAAAACCACTGGAGTTTGGCGCCGAAAATCCTGGACCGGATGCGCCATGGTGGCCTGCTGACCGACCTCACCTCCGACCAGGAAAACCTTGGCACGACCGAGACCCTCACCTACGACGGGGACCAGGCCTCCCGCTTCGGCGTGTGCCGGCCACCATCGACGACATCTTGTATGACGCGTTCGGCCACCGCGAGGTGGCGCAGTATTTCACCGGCAACGGGGCCTACTACGTGGTCCTGGAGGCGACGCCAAACGGGTACGGCAATCGGATGTTAGTTGCCCAACCTCTTAGAACCCTCTCGTGCTGGGAGAGGGCAGGACATAGGAGATCCCGTTTAGCTGCGGGTGGGCGTTGGGTCGATCGTGTTGGCGCAGGCGTCCGTGGGCGCGGCGGCAATTTGGCCGGCGATCGGCACGATCTTGAGCGCCGCCGAGCCAACCCGGCATGGCGCGGCGACCAGGCCGCAACCAGCCAAAGACAAGGCGGCTAGCAGGACGACCATGAACCGGAGGCAACGAGGCGTGCTGCAAATTGGCGGTCGCATCATCGCGTCCTACTTTGGCTGCACTTTGGGCTGACCGGGCGCTAGATTGCCGTCTGAACCCGGCGGCCGTAGCACGGGCGTGTTGCTCGTGGCAGGCGGAGTGATCACAGGCATGCCTCCCTGGGTTGTCGGTGGCTTGATCACGCCGTTGCTGGCACTGCCGCCGGGCACGTCTGCATTGCCTGGAGCCGGCGGCGGCACGACCGTTTGCGGGCCAGACGCGTCGGGCGGGGCGCTGCGGGTGGTCTGAGCCATTGCAGGCATGGCGATCAGCAACGTGACGGCCCCGGCAGCGAAAGCATGGGCACGGAACATGGTATGGCCAACCCCGGAACTATCCAATGATTACGGCGCGGGAAGCGTTTGGTTTCGTTTGGGTGCTTCTGGCACGCCAGTCTGCGGGCAGTGCTTACAATTTGCAACGGAACGGTAGCGTTGCGTTTGACGTTGGGCACTATATCATCGCCACAAGGACAGGAGAATCGTGATGAAGTCGACCAAGTGGGCCCGGATGTCGATGCGGGTTTTGGCAGCCATTGGCTTGAGCGTGGCTCTGTCGGGTTGCGTGATCGAGCCGCTCTATGGACCGCACTACCATCCCTATCGCAGCTACTATTATTGACGCGTTGAGCCGAGGCTTGGTGTGGAGGCGCTAGACCGCGCTGGCAAAGGGCAGGGCGGCCGGCCGACGGCGGCGGATGCGGCTCTCATCGGGGACCGCATCGTCGCCGCGGCTTCCAGCTTGTTCCTGCGCAATGGCTACGCTGCCACCAGCGTGGAGGCGATCGCAGCGGCGGCTGGGATCTCCAAGCGGACCTTCTACGCCCGGTTTGCCGGCAAGAGTGCCGCTTTTCAGGCCGTCATGCGGATGCTGCTGCGAGCTTGGCTGGATGGTTTCGAGGAGTTGCTCGGCGCCACGGACGGGCTGGAGGCCGGGTTGTTGGCGAGCGGGCGGTGCATGCTGGATGTGGCACTGACGCCCTCCGCGCTGGCGATGCATGCGCTGCTGACCGCAGAGGCAGGCCGCATACCGGAGTTGTCTGCCATTGTGCAGCAGGCGGGCGTCGATGTTGGCATCGCGCGTGTGGCAGCCTTGCTACGGACGCACCGCCCGGATCTTGCAGCAGACCAGGCACGCTTTGCGGCGGAGCAATTCCAAACCATGGTAATCGGCGCGCCGCAGCGCCGGGCCAGCCTGGTTGGCGGCGTGATGGCCCCGGCAGAGCGGGACGCATGGTGCCGCGCCACGGTTGAGTTGCTGCTGCATGGGATTTAGCTGGCGGTGCTCCGTTCTTCTGCCCGTCCTAGTAGGTCTATGGCATTCACACATCCTTGGACCAGAGACCTATCTCCCTCTCCCGTGGCGGGAGTGGGAGAATAGACGATAATCGACCCGCATTCCGTGGAAAGATGATGGGCCAATGCCCCAGTCCATCAGGGAGCGGGGCGATTACCCGCTGAACTTGCCGCTCTTGGGAAAGCCGTTGGGCGGCAGGCGGCCGGATTGGGCACGTTCGCCGAGCCAATCGCGTAGCGCGGTCTCCCGGCGGGTCTTGTCGCCAAGCGGCCAAGAAAGGCCTTCAGCAAGGCGGAACACCCGGGCGTCACGCAAGCCGCCGTCCTTGAAGCGCTGTAGGATCACGCCCGTGCCTCGTGCCAGCACCGGCACCTGGTCGAGCGGAAAAATCAGCAGCCGGCGATTAGCGCCAACGGTGGCGACATGGTCGCCCTCTGCCAGCACGCAAAGTGCCGCCTCCTCACCGGGGCGCAGGTTCAACACCTGCTTGCCAGCCTTGCGTTCGGAGAGCAGATCAGCCGCTTCAACCACGAAGCCGCGTCCTTCGAGCGAGGCGACCAGATAGCGCGCGCTGTCTTGCCAGACGAACAGCGTGATTACTTCGTCGGCATTGGTCATCTCGGCCAGCAGGCGGATCGGCTGGCCGTCGCCCCGGCCACGCGGCAGTTCGGCGGCGCGCAGCGTGTAGGCGCGGCCGTTAGTGCTGACCAGGCAGAGCCGGTCGGTGGACTGACACGGCACGGCAAAGCGCAGCGCGTCACCTTCCTTGAACTTGAGCTCGCCGGTTTCAGCCAAATGCCCGCGCACCGCCCGGATCCAGCCCTTTTGCGACAGCACCACCGTCAGCGGTTCACGCTCAACCGCGGTCTCGAACGAGACGTCCACCACGGCGGGCACCCCGGCCAGCACCGTGCGGCGGGTGCCAAGCGGCCCGGCGCCGAACTTGTCCCGCACCGCCGCCACCTCCTCGCCGACCCGCTTCCAGCGCAGCTTGTCGCTGCCGAGCAAGGCGTTGAGGCCGCGGCGTTCCTTTTCCAGCGCCGTGTGTTCCTTGCGAAGTTCCATCTCCTCCAGCCGCCGCAACGAGCGCAACCGCATGTTGAGGATTGCTTCGGCCTGCACCTCATTGATCCCGAACACCCGGATCAGCCCGGCGCGGGCGTCGTCTTCCTCGCGGATGATGCGGATCACCTCATCGATGTTGAGGAACACGGCGAGGAAGCCGTCCAGCAGTTCGAGCCGCCGTTCCACCGCGCCTAGCCGGTTGCGGGAGCGGCGGATCAGCACCTCACCGCGATGGTCGAGCCAGGCGCGCAGCACGCCGCGCAGGCCCAGCACGCCCGGGGTTCGGTCGGCGCCGAGCACGTTCATGTTGAGCGGGAAGCGGGTTTCGAGCTGGGTGGCGCGGAACAGCGTTTCCATCAAGGCCGCCGGGTCGACGCTGCGGCTTTTCGGCTCCAGGACGAGGCGGACCTGCTCGGTGCTCTCGTCGCGGATGTCGCCAAGCAAGGGCAGCTTCTTGGCTTCCAAAAGCTCGGCGAGTTGTTCCACCAGGCGGGACTTCGGCACCTGGTAGGGCATTTCGGTGACGACGATGTGCCAAGTGCCGTGCTTAAGTTCCTCGCGAACCCACTTGGCGCGCAGGCGGAAGCCGCCACGGCCGGTTTCGTAAGCGATGAGCATGGCCGCCGGGTCTTCCACCAGCACCCCGCCGGTGGGGAAATCCGGGCCCGGCATGTGGGCGAGCAGGTCTGCCGTGCTGGCGCTGGGGTCGGCGATCAGCGCCAGGGCCGCGGCGCAGACCTCGCCGGCGTTGTGCGGCGGGATTGAGGTGGCCATGCCGACGGCAATGCCCGCGGCACCATTGGCCAGCAGGTTGGGGAAGCCGGCCGGGAGCACAACGGGCTCGCTTTCCTCGCCGTCATAGGTCGGGCGGAAATCCACCGCGTCGTCGTCGATGCCATCGAGCATCGTGCGCGCCACCTGGGTGAGCCGCGCCTCGGTGTAGCGCATGGCGGCCGGGTTATCGCCGTCGATATTGCCGAAATTGCCCTGGCCCTCGATCAGCGGGTAGCGCGCAGCGAAATCCTGCGCCAGGCGCACCAGCGCCTCGTAAACCGAGGCGTCGCCATGGGGGTGATATTTGCCGATCACGTCGCCGATAACACGGGCGCACTTCTTGAACCCGGCGGTCGGGTCCAGCCGGAGCTGGTGCATGGCGTAGATCAGCCGGCGATGCACCGGTTTCAGCCCGTCCCGCACGTCCGGCAGGGAGCGCGACATGATGGTGGACATCGCATAGGCGAGATAGCGCTCGCTCAGCGCTTTGGCGAGGGGAGCGTCTTGGATCAGACCGGCGGAATCACTCATGCCGGCAGACTAGCACGGACGGCTAGCAATTTTCGCCGCCTGCCTCACCTGAGCCTCACCGCAAGCGATTAACGCCTGGGTCAAAGGGGTTTATCAATGGATTCGCAGTTCTGGCTATGGTTTGACGCCATTGCCATGCTCGTCGGCGGGCTGGCCATTCTTTTCATCGGCAAGCAGCGCAACGGACACGAGCAGTCGCATACGATCTATCACGGGATTGTCCCGATCATCGCGGCCTGCTCTTACCTCGCCATGGCGGTGGGTCAGGGCAGCGTGATCCTTCTGCATGCGAGCGCACCAGTGGCCGGCGTCGTGGTGGGCGGAGGGAGGCTGTTCTACTTTGCCCGCTACATCGATTGGGCATTCACCACGCCGCTGCTGCTGCTGGCGCTGGCCTATAGCGCGATGCATTCCAGCCTGCGCCGCGGCGGGCTGGTGGCCGGGCTGCTGCTGTCGGACCTGATGATGATCGTGACCGCGTTCCTGTTCGCGGCAACCGATAACGCGCCGGTGAAATGGACCTGGTTCATCGTGTCTTGCGCCGCGTTTCTCGCCGTACTCTATGTCATGTGGGTGCCCTTGCTGCGTGAAAACGCGACCGAGCGCCCATCCGTGCAGGCAGATTACCGTCGTAACGCCGCCATGTTGTCCGTGCTCTGGATCGCCTATCCCATCATCCTGTTCTTCGACAGCGATGGTGCAGACCTGATTAGTCCGGTGCTTGGCGTCGCGTTGATCGCCATCATCGACCTAGTTTCCAAGGTGGCCTATGGGCTGCTCACCGTGGCCGGCACCAAGAAGCTGGTGACGGAGGACCTGGCAGCCGGCACGACCCCATCCCGGATGCGTGCAGCCGCCTGACGTTTTATGGCTGTCGTGGCCGGGCTGCTGGCCCTGACTTCGCTGCTGCCCCATGCGGCCCAGTGGCTTACGATCTTGGCGGCGATCGTGCTGCTGGGCGTGCCGCATGGGGCGTTGGACGGTGAGATCGCCCGCACTCTCTTGCGGCCGCGATGGAGCCGGGCTTGGTTCGTCGTGTTCGCCTTGCCCTACCTGGCATTGGTGGCCTGCGTGCTGATCGCCTGGCGGGTCGCTCCGCTGAGCACACTGGCAGCGTTCTTGGCGGTCTCGGTGGTGCATTTCGGTTTGGAAGACGCCGGGCCGAAGCCGCTTGAGGCCGTCGTCCGGGGTGCACTGCCGATAGCGGCGCCGTTGCTGCTGCATCCGGCCGGCACCGTCCACGTGTTTGCAACCGTGGCAATGGCGCAACTCGCAGAGCCGCCAGCTTGGCTGATGGCGGGGGCTTGCCTGTGGCTGGGTGCCGCGCTGCTTTGGGCCGCCCAACGAGCCTGGCTACGGCAATGGCGGGTGTTGGTGGAGCCGATAGGGCTGGTGGCGCTGTTCGCCGTGCTCCCTCCACTCACGGCGTTCGGGATCTACTTCGTAGCCCTCCATGCGCCGCGGCACATGGGTGGGCTGGTTGGGGATCCTCGGGCGCCTCGAGTTCGAAGCCTTCGAGACGCAACCGCGCTGTCCTTGCCGCTGACGGCGGTGACCATTCTGATCGGTGCGCTGCTATGGCGCTGGTTTCCGGGAGCCCCGCCCGAGCGGATGCTGAGCCTGACAATTCAACTCCTGGCCGCGCTGACCCTGCCGCACATGCTGCTGGACGGGATTTCGGCAGCCGTCAGCCGGCACTCTGCTAGGCGCCGGCTGGCGCCATGGCCTGCACCCGTGCAATCAGCCGTTCGCGGGCGGCTGGCAGGGCGCCATGCTGGCTGCCGAAAGCGTCTCGCCCCAGGAAGTGTCCGGTGAGGGCAAGTCCTTTCGCCCAGCCCGCCGGGTCTGCCACGCCGCCGCGCAGGAACGCGGGGATGGCCAGCAGCCGGTCTTTCCACGGCGCTGCCGCCGCCTCGCATACCGCCCGGCCAGTGCGGGGCGACGCCCAAAGCAGGTCCTCCGTCGCTCCGGTCAGGGCACAGCTCGCAAGATCCAGCCCATAGCCCAGTTCCGCAAGCAGGGTGAGTTCCCATTGCACCAGGTCGGTCAGGGCGGACGGCCCGGTGGACAGGCGGGTGATGAGGTGCAGCAGGCCCGCAAATACGCCCGGATGCGGTTGCCGCTCGGTGAGTGCGCCCTCGGCGAGGGCGCAGGCGCTGGCGAGGATGGCGAGGGCAAGCGGGTCGTCCATGGCAAGGGCGGCACCGGGATGCACCAGCTCGCCGGTGAAACTACCGAGCTGGTCGGCCAGGCGGGCGACCCAGCGTAGTTGCAGGAGGTTGCCGGGCTGCCAGGTGGCCGATTTGCTACGCGAGCCGCCGCCGCGGGTCAGGCCGCGATGAGCGCCGTGCTCCTCGGTGAGCACGGTTGCGAGCGCGTCGCCCTCGCCATAGGGGCGGGCAGCAAGGACGATGGCAGCGGCTTCCCACTCCATCAGCCGCCGCTATCCCGCGCTTCTCCCTCTCCCAGCGGGAGAGGGCTTTTT
>CAXTRX010000038.1:0-2162 GCA_964246785.1 uncultured Acetobacteraceae bacterium
CATGCAATGAGCGCGTTCGCCGCGGCGGCCATATCCGCCGGATCACGGCCGAGCACCAGGAGGTTGTGGCTGTCGTGCAGGATTGTCGTCGCAATTGCTCCCTGCGGCTCGCCCCAGCCGTTTGCGAGGCAGATCATCGGCGCCGGGTCACGCCGGCCATGGCGATGCAGCACCGCGACCAGGCAGTGCCCCGGCGGCAGGTCCGCCACCCCGTCCCGCACGGCCACCTCCGACGATGCCCAGTGGACCACGCGCACGCCGCCCACCACCGGCAAGCGCGCCCGCCCGTTCGCAACGCCCTTGACGCGCAGGCGGAACGCATCTGCGCCAACCGGAGCGAGCTTCATGCTGCGAAGCGGCGCTTCGGCGAAGGTTCGCGCCAGCGGGGTGAGCAGCCGCCCGTGCTCTGCGACCGGCCGGCCGCCGACATAAACCCGCGCCACACGGACCGCGGTGAGATCGGACAATACGGTGATCTCTGCCCGCCGCCCGGGGGCCACGAGGCCAATATCATCACGCTTCAGCCGCAAGCTCGCGTTCAGCGTGGCCATACGGATTGCCTGGATCGGCGGCAGCCCACGCTGGACATAGCGGGCAAGGCTGTCGCGCAGGCCGCCCTTCTCCATCAGCTCGTCCGGCAGGATGTCATCCGTGCAAGCAACGAGCGTGCTTGGCACGAACGGCAGACCCATTATCGCCTCGATCGCACCCGGCAGCACGGCATCGTGGCTGCCGCGCAACTCGACGGTGAACCCGGCTCGCAGCTTTGCCAGCAGATCCTCGCCGCTCATGATCTCGTGATCGGAGGTGATCCCGGCAGCGGCATAGGCCTGCAACCTGGCGCCGGAGAGGTCACGCGCATGGCCGTTGACGGTCTTGCCCGACGCGATCCCGGCCGCGACGATGCCCTGCATCCGCGCCGAGCCCGCCAGCACCCCGGCCATGTCCATTACTTCGGCCACGCCGATGACCTCGGGCCAGGCGAGCATCTCCGCCAGTTCGGCCGGCCCGAATTCGGCGCCCCCAACCTCCAGGCCTGGCGCCGATGGCACACAGGATGGAGCGGCCACCAACACGCGCAACGGCAAGCCCCGGGACGCCGCAACAGCCCAGCGCACCCCCTCGATCCCCGCCACGTTCGCGAGCTCGTGTGGGTCCCATACTGCTGTCGTTGTGCCATGGGGGAGAACGGCGGCGGCGTAGTCGGCCGGCGCCATGTGGGATGATTCGAAGTGGACATGGCTGTCGATGAAGCCGGGCGCGAGGAACAGACCGGACATATCGTGGGTCTCGGCGGCATCAGAGCGGCTGCCGGTCGCGTGCACGGAGGCGATCAATCCACCGACAATCCCGACATCGGCGAGCCGCAGTTCCCCGGTAGCGACGTCCAGGATGGCGCCGCCGGCTAACAGCAGGTCGAACGGGGCGCCACCCTGCGCGGCGAGCACCGCTCGGCCACGCATCTCGGTGCTGATCGGGGCTTGGTGCATCAGATATCCTGGTGAGGCAGCGGGGGATCGGTCAACCGGGCTTTAACGGCACGCTGTGGTCACCCCACAGTGGCGGCGTCTTCCCCGAATTGTCGACGCACTCAATCTGACTGGGCGGTCTCAGGGTGGTGCTCACACTGCCAACGGGCTCGGCATCGCACTGGTGACACGGTGACGAAGATAGAGCTGCGTGCTGGCCAGGGGATGTGCAACGGCGGCGGAGGAGCCGACAGCAGGTGTCGACACAGCTCACCATTGCAGTCGACTGAGGCCGTGCTGAAGATCGCCGTGCTGAAGATCAGAGCGTAAAAGCCTGTGATTTGGGTCTTTGAAGAATACGTTCGTAGTCAATCTACAGACCGGTTTGGCTTTCCAGGACACCAACATTCTTAAGCGGGAGCAAAGACGTCTCAACTGGTTACTGCCGGTCGATGTCAGGCTAAAGTACAAATCCTAAACCAGTTGAGTGTTCCACAATACCAGGACTGATATTGATGCCAAATGACACATCATCGGTCGGCGTCCAGGGTTGCTCCGTCAGTCAGTTTCGGTTCTCAGGTGGGACGCGACCCATCGAAAGCTGAGCAAGCCACAGTCGCCGTAGAATGGCGGTCGACTGGCGAGGACTTATGTTCTGCAGCAGTCCGACTAGAACTCGGCGGAACCATATAC
>CAXTRX010000038.1:2172-5799 GCA_964246785.1 uncultured Acetobacteraceae bacterium
AAAGCCTGCAAAGCACGGGCTGGGACTGGCTCGTTTGGGATGCTAACCGTCGAATGCCGCCCCGGCACGGCCTCGCCGCCACCGAGAGTGTGGCGAAATGGCAGGCTGAATTGTCCATGCAAGAGGTGAGCGCGCTGCTTCTCAGCCTCCCGGGTCATATCGGCGAGGCGCGGCAGCGTATCCAGTAATACGAAGCGCGACAGTCCTGCAAGGCCTGGCAGCGTCCAATATTAATCGGCGGTAATTCAATTTTACGGACGCTGCCGAACGTCCGACGTCGCACTGAGCTTAGGACTGGTTCTGACCCGATAGCTTGCTTTGCTTGTTCTCGCGATCGGTAAAATATCGCGCCACTTCCTCCGACGCGCCGCCGAGTTGCAGATAATCTTCGGTAAAGTCTGCCATGTTCTGCAAGCCAGGAACATTCAACAGGTTGATTATTTTGTGCTCCATGGCAATCAAGCCGTTCGACCGGAATTCCTTGAGAATGCGATTGACGTGAACCGGGGTCAGTCCGAGCGTATCGCCCAATTCTGTTTGGGTGAGGGGCAGTAGGAAGGTTCCATTGCTGTTCAGCCCAATTGCCGCGTGGCGCCACAACAACTCGCACAGCAGGTAAGCGATGCGACCCCGTGCGTCGCGCCGGCCGAGCGAAACGATCCGCTCCCGCAGCATGGCTTCCTCCTGCATGGAGCTCCACCACAGCGCGGCGGAGATGCGGGGCCGGAGAGTGAAAACGTCCATGATGCTATCGCGTGAAATAGCCGCGATGCGGACCGGTGTTATCGTGCCAATCGAATGATCCATGGTCTTGGCAAGAAAGACGTGCATGTCGCAGAGATCGCCCGGAATGAGGAACGTCATGATTTGACGTCCGCCATCTGAGAGGCCGCGGTAGCGGACCGCCATGCCTTCCAGGATGACGAACACTGACCGCGGGGCGGCGCCTTCGGCGATGATGTCCACGTCCGCCGCAAACCGCTCTTGCTCGGAGGATAGATCATCGAGGGTCTTGCAATCCGATGCGGAGAGCGGTGCGAAATGCGACAGCTTGCGGACCAACGGATTGTCGCTGGCCGTATTTTGGGCGGCCGTGTGCGTTGGGATTTCTGCCGGTCGACTCATGGGGTGTTCCCTCTACTCCGCTTATGACAGTTTAGTGCCCCAAAACGGCTCGGCTTGCTAAGCGCAGCACGTTTTGTTCCACGAGAATTGATTTGGATGGCCCACGGCAAAGCGGGGACATTGCCCGGTTTCAGAGGCCGGATGGCTCTAAATTGGCAGGTATTGCCGGGGCGGTTGCGGCCGAGATGCTTTGCGAGACGGCTCGCAGCAGGCCGATCGAAGCCATGCTGACCACGACGCTCTCGGTCGTGCCAGCGATCTCCTGTTTGACTTCGACCACGGTTTCGATCGCCTCGGCAGCCTGCTCCTTACGAATAACCCCTTCCTCGACGAGAAGGACCATAAGGCTTTCGCACAGCATGAGAGCCGCTTGGCCGTGTGGGTCTGGAGTGAGGGTCATTGGGCAGGATAGCGCCATCCCGCGGCCGGCGTCGCAATACCAGTTAAGTTTCCGCCACACCCCTGACGGCCATCATGGCTGTTGCGCATGATGAACGAGGTGATGCCGCGGCCATGGTTCAGGCGAATTTGCCACCGGTGACCTCTGTTCTGCATCTGCTCGCGCACCGCTCAGCAGCCGCACGGGATCGCCTGGCGCGGCGGCTGCTTCACGACGAGCGACCCGCGCGCAGCACCGAGGACTGTGGCGACGTTGAAGCAGGCTTATCGGGGCGAGGCGCACCGGAATGCCAGGTGCCGCCATCGCTCTCTCCAGCGGCTCAGGATTGCGGGTAGGCCATGCCGTCACCGTCGGCGATCAGGTCCGGCCCCATCGGCGGTTGATACGGGCTGCCGCCAGAGGATAGCAGCAGCGCACGCAACGGCCCCAGCCAGGGCTCATAGCGGCGCCAGTGTGGTGTATCCGCGCGTCTAATCGGCTGGCGCGCCTGCCACTTGCTCGGCGTTTTGATGACCCGGTCATTATGCTCCGGGTGCAGGCAGCTCGCGTCCCAGGGCAAGCCGCAGCCGGCGATAAGGCGCCGGATCATAGGCTGCGGGTCAGCCACCAGTTGGTCGTAGCTGACTGGCACAAAGCGTTCGGCCGGCAGCGTGGCCTGCCAGTGGGCACCCAGACGCTCCACAGCCCGGACCGCGCGAACCAGGTCACTCCCGCCGGTCGGGAAGGCGACGTAGGGATTGAAGTAGGTCTGGTGAATGGACAAGGCCGTATCAGCGAGATTGCGGCGGCAGTAGACAATGGTGGCTCCCGGCAGGGCGCGATGGATCATCCCCGCGCAGAGGATGTTGAGCGGCGCCTTGTCGGTCACCCGTGCCGCCGCGGGAGCCACGCGCTGCAGCAGGGCCGTGTAGTCGGCTGCCGCTCTTGCCAGGAAACCCGGCTGTATGTCGCTTAGGCCGGGCTCTCCCGTTGCCGCCCGCTCCGTCCAGAATGGGAGCTCTCCCGCCGCGTGAACGTCCGGGTGGCACGATATGATCTGCTCGATGAGGGTGGTGCCGGAACGTGGCAGACCCACAATGAAAATGGGTGAGGGCGTAGCGTTTGGATCCAGGCGCACAGAGGGGAAGCGCTCGGCCGGATCCTGCGCGATCAAGCGTTCAATGCGCGCCTCGAAGGCCGCGGCATCGAAACGCACGAGATTGCGGCGCACGGTGTCCGGGGTGCCGAAGTGCTGCATGGCCGCCGCCGGGTCTCCCAAGTCGCTGGCCACCTTGCCGAGCGCGAGATGGATTTTCACGCGGCTGGCCTCGGGCAAGGCGGGCGTGGCCAGGCTGGCTTGGATGCGCTCGTAGAGCGGACCATCGTCGGCGGTGATGCGGCGACAGCGCACAAGGTCATAATAGTCGGCGGCGAGCAGGGGGGCCGCAGCGATGGCGCGCTGGTAATGATCGCGTGCATCGTCAAAGCAGCCGCGTTCGGCGAGAAGGTGGCCGACGAGATCGTGAGCCGCCGCATTGCCGGGTTCCACAGCGAGGAGTTGGCGGAGCACGGTCTCGGCATCGGCGTCCCGTCCTTCGACTATCAAGGCCCGTGCGGCCGCCAGGCGGCCCAGATTGCTGTTGGGCGCTGCCGCGACGGCTCTGCGGAAGGCCGCGATGGCCTCAGTCCGGCGGCCAAGGCTCTCAAGCAACGCCCCGGCGCGAAAGCCGGCTTCAACCAAGAACGGCTGCGACCGCATTGCCCGTTCGTAGGCGGCCATGGCGGCGTCAACCTGGCCAAGCGCCTGCCGCGCCATGCCGAGCCGCATCGCCGCAAGCGAAAAGCCGGGAGCCGCCGTCAGGGCCGCCTCCAACGCCGCCGCCGCCTCCGCCACGCGGCCAGCCTGCAGGCACAGGAAGCCGAGATCATGCTGCAACGGCGCATTTGATGGCTGCAGGGCGAGTGCCTGCTGCAACGATGCAATTGCCTCGCCGGGTTGGCCATCACGGAGCGCTTGCTGCGCGCGGTCCAGCCAGCCAGCAAGAGCGGTTTGATCGCACCGAGCAGCGGGTGATCGCATGTGAGCTGCCAGATAAAGCAAGGGGCCGGGCGCTGTCACGCCC
>CAXTRX010000038.1:5809-23627 GCA_964246785.1 uncultured Acetobacteraceae bacterium
CCTGGGGCGGGGGTCTGCCCCGCCGCGCCCCCGCTTCCTACGAGATTATGAGGTGCGCGGCTATAACCTGTAGATTATTCGTCGTCATCCGGATCCGCAGGCTTATGGGCCGCCGCCTTGATGAAAGGCTCCGGCCGCATGACCTTGGCTTCACCTGGATAAGGACGCTTGTAGTTCGTGACCGAATACCAGATGGCGTGATTTAGGAAATCCTCGTCGACGGCATCGGCTTTGCCTTGCTTACCCCTGGTCATCGTGTTGGAGGCAAAGTTCCAAGCCTTCTCGATCGGTGACATCTTGTGTGGAGTTTGCATGGTGTAGAGGGGCTGGCTACCCGTACCCGGGATGACGACGTTGCCAGGCCCGATGTTCAGCGGCGTATTGGCGGGAACGTGAACGAACGGCGCGTTGTTGGGCGTGTTCTGGAAGCAATCGAACATCGGCGAGGCCACCAGGTCGAACTGCGTCAGCGGTTGCAGTCCCAGGATGTTCTCGATGGTCCGGTTGATGTTCTCCTGCGTGTAGGTTGTGCTGACTACCTTGCCGATGCCGGGGCTTTGCGGCGCGGCGGTGTAGGGGCTGATAACGTAGGCCGGTTGACGATGGCCATCGACGTGGTCAACGCCGTCCTGCGAGTCGTCCTCTTCGACAAAGACCGCCGTCGAGCCCCAGGTTTTGGTGTTGCTGATCGCCTCGACCAGCCGCCCAAGCGCCAGGTCGTTGTCGGCCTGATAGTTCGCCGACAGCGGGTAGCCGGTCGTGGTGCCGTTGGTGTGGTCGTCCGGCAGCCACAGAATGGTCAGCGCCGGCACCTGGTTGTTGGCATCCTGCTGGACGAGCATCGGCAGGTAGTAGTCCATTCGGTACTGGTCGGGGATGCCTAGGTTGAACGACGGGTAATGCGGGTCGAGGATGGCAGTGACCGACGGAATATAGGCAACTTCGGTATCCGAGTTGTCGGGAACGACCATCTGGCCCTGCGCGCCATTGCTCTCCTTGTAGAGCGATGTGTTATAGAAGTCCGCCCAGCTATAGGTGCCGCCGCCCGGCTTTGCCGCTATGGTATAGTGGTTGCTCCACTCGCCATACATCTTAACGTTCATGCCGCGCGCCTCGGCCTCGGACCACAGGAAGCCCTGCTGCGTGTAGGTAAGCGCGTCATTGCTGTTGCCGCCAGGATAGCTGCGGATCCAGTCCGGCGACAGGATATCGTTGGAGTAGAACGAGCCCGACTCGACAATCCAGGGATGCCCATCCGCCGACTGCCGGCTTGGCGCGTACATGTTGTCGAGCAGCGGGAAGCGCTGGACCAAAGCGTGCTGGTTCGGCACGTTGGGCGCGAACACGGCCAAGCTGGGATCGCCATTGGCCTGCCGAAGATCACCCAGCATCTGATCGTAGGTGCGGTTTTCCTTGATGATGAGAAACACGTGCTGGATCAACGAAGGCTCGCCAATATGCGCCGGGATCGCCACCGGCGCCGCGTTGGGATTGGCGTACACCGAGCCAACCTTGGCATTGGCCGAGTCCCAATGGTTGTTGCTGATCACCTGCGTCGTGTAGGCCGCCAATTCTGCGGCGGTCGGGATGGGGATCAGGCTGACAGTGCCGGTGTCCTGGTGAGTATTATACGCGTCAACGCCATGGGACGTCCCGATCGAGCCCTGTGCGCCCGAACCCTTGTCGTTGGACACCACCAGTTGGTTGTGCGCCTTGTCAAAGGCGATGGTGGTCGGGAAATACTCGGTCGGGATATAGCCGATGACCGCATTGGAGGAGCTGTTGGTCAGGTCGACGACGGCAACCGCGTTGGACTGGCCGAGCGTCACATAGGCGGTCGCACCGTCCACCACAATCGCGTTGGCCCCCGCGCCAAACGCGCCGCCCGCAACGGGCACGCCGACCTGAATGGTTTGCACCACCGCCTTCAGATCGGTATCGATCACCGAGATCGTGTCGGAATAGGAGTTGGCGACGTAAACCATCGAGCCGGATACGGTAAGGCCGGTTGGATGCAGACCGACATCAATGGTCTTGACCAATTGCCCGGTCTTGATGTTCACGACCGAAACGGTGCCCGTGGTGGCATAGGCGTTGATCGGGTCGACGACGATGGGCGTGCCGTCCGAGAGATTGGTGAAGTCGGACCCGGCGGCTGTGCGGCCGCCCTCGTTCGTGACATAGGCGAAATTGCCCTTGACCACGACGTGGTTCGGCGCGTTCCCAACCGGGATTTGCGACGTCAGGGTATCGTTGGCGAGATTGATCATGCCAAGCGTATTGTTGGCGTTGAGCGCCACCAACCCGATCGAGCCATCCGCGACCGTGATCCCGCCCGCGTTTGCCGAGGTGGCGTCATAAAGGTTCGGGTTGGTCGGCGGCGCCGGTAGCGACACCTGGCCCTGCGGCGTCAGCGTTCCCTTAAAAGGGTCAACATTGGCGACCTGCACGAAGTTGCCGATGCCGTTCACGTTGTCCTGGCTGAACAGCAGTTCGGTCCCGTCCGGATTGTAGCTGATGCCGGTGAACGACCCGGCGGTGTTGTTCGTGCCAGCGTTGACGGGAACATAGCGCTGGATCACTTCGCCGGTCTTCGTGTTGAACACGATAATAGGCTCGGCCGCATTCATCAGCAGGACAGCAGCCGTCTCAGTCTGCTTGTGCGGATTGATCGCGATCGCCTTGGCGCGCACTGGCGAGCCAAGGCTGACGACCGTTCCAGCCGGCGTCAGCAACTGGTTGTCGGAGGCAACAATCGACCCGTTCTTCTGCGGGCCGACGGTCCGCGTGTTTGCGGACTGCGCAAGTGCCAGACCGGGCACGCTGAGGGTGAGCATGAACAGTCCGGCAAGCGGACGTTTGCGAAACGAAAGACCCACTGGGCACTCCTACGTTGGGGTGGTGTGCGCCCAGCGAGATGCCAGTACGCTCAATCAGCAACGGCAGCGTCGGCGCGCACATCGCACGCCGAGTGTCGCGGCTCACCGCGGCATACTAGAGCGTCGCATGGCATTGGACAGGCCCGCCCCGTGACAGTGTGGTTAACCTCTTGTGACCACCGCTGCCCGGCTCGTGTCATCTCGCCACAAACAGGCCGGCACGACGGCCCCGCCTGCACCACGCATCCAAGAACCCGCCATCAACCTTGGCCAGGTGCTAGTTGGTCTCGTCGGCAGCAAGATCCCAGCAAAGCACGCGGTAGCGGCCGCGCAGCAAGCCGTGGCCAACCCAAACCAGAGCACGCCGCGTGAACGCGGCTCCCGCGGCACTGGTGACGTGGACAACGACCTGGACATAGTCCGCGTCGCTATCGGCTCCCTCCGGCGACGCCGCAGGATTGACCAGTCCAAGCCGCTGCAACGCCTGTGCGACCACCGGGTCCGCCGCCGTCCAAACCGGATCCGCCGGGTAGAACACCGTCATGTGGGGTACAAGGCGTGTCAGCACGTCGGGGGTCATGCCAAGCACCAAGCCGACTTCATCGACCGAAGCGAAGGGTGCGTTGGGCGGCGTGTAAGGCAGGCGGGCTGCCCGGTACTGTTCGGCTTTGGCGCCGCCGGGTCGCGGAGTTTGCCCAGGGCTGCGCCAATCCGCAATCGCCGCAGCAAGGCGGCTTGCCGGGGCAGCCGCCACACCGACTTGTTGGATGAGCGCCTGCAAGACGTCCTCGGACGCCACGTTTGGATTGACCCTGCCTGCGAGGCTGTTGATGCGCAGTGTCGCCGCGCCACCAGAGATGGGAACGGCGTGGACGATGCCGTCCGCGCCGCGTTGCTGCGGCGTGTCACGCATGAGCTGGACGATCGCACCATAGATGAGGCCGTCCGCCTGCGCCTCCACAACCGCGGCGTTGCGGATGTTGTCCGCGAGCCGCAATTCGGTTCGACTGGTGGCGGTAAGCCGAACCGCCAGCAGCGACAATAGCGCGAGGGACCAAAGTACGATAAGAAGTGCAAACCCGCGGTCGTTGCGACTGACAAGCCCGTCAAACTGGGCGTCACTCACTCGGCCGGTCCTGCACGGGCTCCGCGACGATGTCCGGCCAAGGCTGCCGCTCGCCATCGGCGAAGCTTAGACGAACCCTTACCAACCGCGGCAAGAAGGGCTCGGACCACTGATCGCTCCAGCCATGCCCGGCCGCTCCTTGGGGATAGAGGTAGCTGAATTGCAGCCGGCCCAATCCCGTGAGCAGAACGTCGCCAAGCGGCGATGCTGCGACTCGAGTTCCACTGTGCACATGCGCAACCCAGTGGAGCACCAGGCGGCCGCCGGGTTCGAGCGCCAAGCTGACGTCAACATGCCGCCCAAGTGGCCCTCCGACGCCCGCCGGCAGTTCGGTGGTAAAGTCGAACACGTCCTGGCTGCCTCTCACGCTGGGCGGCGCGATCCTGCTGCCGGGGTCCATGCGCGCGATCAGGCCACGAAGCAGACGGTCGACGCTGTCGAGGTCCGCTTGGCGACTGATCAGCCGTGACTGCATCGTAGAAGCTTGCAAGCCGAAGTGAAATCCCTCGTTGATCTCGAGGATCACGAACCCGAGCACGACAATGACCACCAGCAATTCGAGCAGGGTAAAGCCGCGCTCGTGCCCCGTCATTGCAGGTTCGGCGGCACAGGCGTGAGCCGATTGGTCTCCAGCCGTAGCATCGAACGCCGTCCCTCCACCATCCATGAGACGGCGATCACCACCTGATAGAAACTGGTTGGACCCGGCTCGCTTCGCCCGACCGGGCGCACTGGAATGCTCAAGATCGGCGTAACCTGCAGCCGCCAGTGATAGACACCATCATCCCCCTGCAGGTCTTCGACCGTGACGTTGGGCCGCGCGTCAAAGCTGCTGAGGCGAGACTGCGCGATTGATACTGCGCGTTCGGTTTGGGCCGCGGCTTGCACGTTGGACATGCCGGCGGCGCCGCCTCGGAGCAAGACGACCAACGCCAGTGAGATGATGACAAAAGCGATGAGCACCTCGAGCAAGGTGAAGCCCATCGCCGACATGTCGACGCTGCTCTGCCGTGTTGGTCGGACGTCCATGCTTCCTCAGGTGGTAGTGGTTGTCACTGCCCGGTGATCTTCTCCCGCAACGCCGGCTAGTGGCGGGTTGATCACGAAATCGTGCAACTTCCACTGGAAAGCGCTTAGTTTCACGTACTTGTCACGAGGATGACATCGCCCGCGCGGACCCGCCTGCTCTAGCACCGCCGCGTGCCGAACGTCGACAAACGCAGAGCATCACCAGCGTGACCGGCATGCCTCCCGAAGGTTGCCGCTTCATTGCGTGGCCATCTTGGCCACGTTGTAACAGGAGCAACTGATGCGCGCCGTGGCCGCAGTGCTTTGCGTTCTCATGATCTCAATGGCTGCCCGGGGCGCGGAGACGCTCTCGCTTGGTGAGCCTGGCCGGACCAAGTTCGCCACGTTTGATGCCGCAACAAACAAACTCTATGTTGCCCACACCAGCGAAGTGACCGTGATCGACACGGGCTCGATGGCGATCGTGGGTCACGTGACTGGCCTGAACGGCGCCCGCGACGTTGTCCTTGGCCCCAACGGCCGTGGTTACGTCACCAGCAATCGCGCCGCGACCGTCACGGTGTTCGACACCAAGACCAATGCCACGTTGGCCACCCTGCCCGCCGGACACGACGTCAACGCCGTCGTCTACGACCCGGTGTCTCGCCGCATATTCGCCATGAACGACGACGATGGCACCATCAGCGTGATCGACGCGACCAGGTCCAAGGCCGTCAAGACGATACTCCTTCCCGGCGGGGAGGGCTTGGAAGCGGCGGTGGCCGATGGTGAGGGCCACATCTATCTCGCCCATTCGGCACATCGCGAAATCCTGCGGCTCGACGCCAAGGCCGCAAGCGTTGACCGGCATTTCGCCATGCCTGATTGCCCGGACCCGTCCGGGTTGGCGCTCGACCCAGAAGACAACCGCGCCTTCGTGTCTTGCTTGAGGGGGCTGCTGGTGGTGCTCGATACCAAGACCGGCCGTACGGTGACGACGATGCCAATCGGTTCCGGTGGACAAACCGTGATCTACGATGCCCGGCGCAGGCGGCTGTTCAGCTCCAACGCGGACAATACGCTGTCTGTCATCGAGGTCGACGGTCCGGACAGCTATCGGGCGCTGCCTGCCATCGCAACGTTGCCCAACGCGCGCACGGCTGCGGAGGACCCAGCCACGGGCCGCCTGTTCCTTCCGGCTGCCGACCAGCTCATGATTATTTCGCCCGCCTCTTGAGGGGGTGTTCGCAGCCGAGGCATGGACGGATTTGAGCATATCGAGGTGAGAGCACGGCTGCTGCGTCCGGCTCAGTCGAGAGCCGGGTTGGCGCCGTGGATCATGCTCGCCGGAGGGCTGCACGTTGGCGCCATGCTATTCATACCGTTGGTGACGACGCGGCCGACGGCCACAGCGAGCGATGCGACGGTGCAGTTGGTCTCGTTACCGCCGCCCGCCCCGCAGCCCGCAGTCGATCCAACACCACCACCGGCGCCCGAGTCGGCGGCGGCACCAGCTCCCGCGCCCGAGCCGGCGCTGCCTCCGCCATACTCAGCAACGCCCACCCAGGCCAAGTCCGACCCGGCGCCACCCGAGCCTCCGCCCACGATGACACCGCCCGACCCTGAACCGCCGCCAGCGCAGGCTGCATCGCCGCCGGCACTCCCACCGCCCGACCCTGTGCCATCGCCCGAGGCGGAGCTGCCGGCGAACCAGGCGACGCCGTCCGGGCCTGTGGCCGTATCGCCGTCACCTCCGCTCCATGCAGCGCCCAGCCATCCGCCCGCGCGGCCGCCCCGCGTAGCCCGCCTCCGTACAACCCCTGCGACACAGCCACCGGCGGCCGCCGTTGCGGAACCGGCCCCGGCACCACCGGCCGGGCCGCCAGCCTCGGCCACGCCGCCTGCAGCAAGTGCGGCGGCCAATGCATCGTTCGAGTCCCGGTTGCTTGCAGCCGTAGAAGCAGAGGCGCAGCGGCATTATCCGAGCGCTGCGCGGCTGATGGGGGTGACCGGACAGGCGATCGTATCGTTTCAATATCATGATGGACTGGTGCATGAGGTGGCGCTGGAATTGACGTCGGGTTCGCCAATGCTGGACCGCGCCGCCATCGCCGCTGTGGAAGATGCAAGCTATCCGCAGCCACCAGCCGACTTGCTGGGCCATACCCTCAACCGGCTCGTGCACGTAAGGTTTAGCCTAACCGCCGATTAGACGTCCGGCCGCTTCGATCCCAAACGCGAGTGAAAGAACCTCATGCCTAGAAAACCTATCACGACGGGTCTGCGGCGGGCCTTGCCGATCAGCCTGCTGATCTATGCGACCGCAGCAGATGCGGTGGCGCAGGTCGCGAGCAGTTCGCCAGGCGACATAGGAACGGCAAATGTCGCCGGAACAGGCTCGTCGGCCGCTGGAACCGCGGACAGCGCCACGGCCGCAGCACCCAGCCGCACACCGCTGGACGTGACCCAGCCGACGTCGCTGGTTGGGCCTAACTATATCCAGCAGAACCTGCTTCCAACCGCCAACTACGACGAGGCGATCAAATTCACACCGAGCGCGCAGAACATCAATCCGACGGGCGCCGGGCTGCAGCAGAACTTCCAGGAAACCATCCGCGGCTTTCAGTACACGCAGTTCAACACCGTCGTCGATGGTATTGTGCTGCCTGGCTCACCGACCAATTTCGCGCCGCAATCAGCGGCCTATTTCCAGGCGCACGATATCGGCTCCGTGGAGGTCGACCGCGGACCGGGCACGGCGTCGACCATAGGGTTTGCCACGTTCGGCGGCACCGTGGCCATCAACACACGGGCGCCCAGCGACACCTTGGCATTCAATCCGTATGGCGCCTACGGCAGCTTCGCCAGCAAGCTCGGCGGCTTCGAGTTTGACACCGGGCGGCTGGCCCAGTTGGGTGGCTTGCGCGGCTACGTCGATGTCGAGCGCGAGACTGCAGATGGCTACCTGACCGGGACGGCGATCACGCGCGACAATATCTTCGGCAAATTCGAGCTGCCGGTGGGCGACAGCACGTTGATCACCTTCGTCACCAATGAAGACCACTCCCGTACGCATACTCCGTATGGAGCGACGTTAGCGCAAATCCAAGTCTATGGACCGAACTTCGCGCTCAACAGCAACCCGCTGTCGCAGAACTACACCGGCTATGACGTGGACGTCTACACGACGGACTTCAACTATATCAACGTGAAGTCGGACCTGATTGACGGGTTCAAACTCGACGACACGATCTATGTCGATGACTATTACAAAAAAGGCATTCGAGGGGTCAATGTCGGCGGCGGCACCGACCTTGGCGGCACGACCGCAAACCTGAACGGGACCTTCTTCGTCACTGGCCAACGCACCACGTTCGTCAACGGCGTGCCGGGCTACCCCAACCAGACCAAGTTCCATGACTATGGCAACGTGATCCGGCTGAGTAAGGAGACGCCTTATGGCCAGTTGCGCGCCGGTATTTGGGTCGACTACCAGCCGTTGTCGTCGTCGCGCTGGTCGGCCAACCTGCTGCTGAACAACTTGGTCTACACCACATCAGCCTCAGGCAATCCGTTCCAATTCGACTATCGGACCAGCCTTACCACCGTGCAGCCCTATATTGAATGGGCGCTCACCCCGATCCCTAACCTGGTGGTGATCCCTGGGCTGAAGTTCACCGAGAACGTTCGCCTGCTGGACGCGACGCTTAACTCCGGCAGCAAGAAGCCGGCCGGGGACGATCAGCATTATAACGCCTACCAGCCCTCGATCGAGGCGCGCTACCGGGTGCTGCCGCAACTATCGGTGTATGGTCAGATCGCCCGCGGTTACTTGGCGCCGCCGATCAACGTGCTGCAGACGGCGGCGACGCCTACGAACCTCTCGCCGGAAGCGACGGTGAACTACCAGGTTGGCGCTACCTACCAGACCAATCGGCTGTCGCTGTCGGCAGACCTCTACTATATCGACTTCACCAACCGGATCGGAACGAGCAGCGTCAACGGGATCAACACCTTCTCCAACCAGGGCGGCGCCATCTACAAGGGGGCAGAGGTGGAGGGTACGGTGAAGATCGTGCCGCACGTGTTCGGCTACGCCAACGGCTCGCTGAACGATGGTGTCTACACCCAGACGCCGGCTGGTGCGCCAGCGCCGGTTCAAATCGCCTTGGTGCCTCGCACGACGGCGGCCGTCGGCCCGCTGTTCCAGGGTGACCGGTTCTTCGGGTCCGTCCTGGCCAAATATGTCGGCCCACAATACGGCCTGGACGTGAACGCCAATAACGGGCTGGCAAACAGCGCGCCGATCAAGGGCTATACCGACGTCGATCTGTCCGCGGGGGCCACAATCCCGATCCTGAACGGGCGCAAGATATTGGCGCGGCTGAACGTCAACAACCTGTTTGATGACCATAGCCTGATCAACGTGACGAGCACCACGTCCGCTGGCCTGCCGTTGTATTACACCAACCCTGGGCGCAGCTTCTTTTTCACCTTGGCCGCCACGCTCTGACGAGCTTGGACGCTCACCCCCGTCACCTGCCAACGAAGCAATGGTTTGGCGAACAAGTAGTCCTCAGCGCGCGGCGCCTCCGCAGACCGCTATCACGGCGGCTCACCGCTTGACGACACCTTCGGCGAGGAGGCTGCGGGCCGTGTCAATGATCGCATCGTCGTTGCCCCGCGGCGCCCAGCCGAGGAGGCGCCGCGCCTTCTCGGCGGAGACCGGCCGTTGCTTGTCCAACTCGAACAGGCGCTCACGGACAACCGGATCGACCAATGAGGACAGCCGCACGAGCCAACCCGGCAACTGCCGCTTGGGCACCTTGTTCGCCAATTCGGGCACGCGGTCGCGCAGCACCCGGGCGATGTCCTCCATCCAGTAAAACGGACCCGCTCCAATGAAGCGCTCACCGGCGGCGGCCGGCGCGCACAGCGCGCGGACATGCAGGTCGGCAACATCGCGCACGTCGACCAGCGGCCAGCCAAAATGCGGCAAGCCGGGCAGCGAACCGTCGATCAGTCGCCTGACAATGTCGAGCGAGGCCGAGAAGTCACCGCCGAGCACAGGACCGAGCACCGCGCCCGGGCAGATGGTGACCAGCTCCAGCGTGCCGCCCTCGCGAGCGTGCCAGTCCCATGCTGCACGCTCGGCGATCATCTTCGAACGCTCGTAGGCGGAGCTGTCGCTCCGGTTTGCGGGGTCAGACCAGTCCTCCTCGGTGAACGGCTCCGCGCGTCCGCCACGACCATAGGCCACAGCCGCCGTCGAGGAGGTGATCACCACGCGCGCCAGGCCGCCGTCGCGGGCGGCCTTGAGGACACGCAGCGCGCCGTCGCGTGCCGGCCGCACCAGGTCGTCGTCGTCCTTCGGATTGCGCGAGGGAAGCGGTGATGCGACATGCAGCGCACCAGAGCAGCCGGTGCAGGCCTCCCGCCAGCCAGCATCGGCGTCGAGATCGGCCACCACGATGTCGAGCCGGTCGTCGGCTTGCACGAGCTTGCCGGTTGCGGTGCGCACCGCGGCCTCGCGCGTGCGGCTGCGCACCGTTGTTCTCACCCTGGCGCCTTCGCGGAGGAGTTGTGCGATACAGAAGCTCGCAATGTACCCCGATCCACCGGTCACCAGCACACGTTCCAACCCGGCCATAGTCCGCTCCTTGCCTGCGCGCCGATATAGACATATTGGTCTTTGAATGTCTATAGCGTCCGATGCAAACCTGAAACGTATTTTGGCGGCGGCTCTGACGCTATTTGGCCGTCATGGCTTCCAGCGGACCAGCATGGCGGACATCGCGCGCGAGGCCGGGATCGCGCGGGCGACGCTTTACCTTCGCTTCTGCGAGAAGCGCGCGGTGTTGGAGGCGTTGGCGTCGATGTTGGTCGATGAGGCGCTCGCGCGGGCCGAGGCGGCCTGGGTTCCCGGCGCGTGCCTGTCCGAGAACATCGCGCAGACCCTTCTCGCCAAAGAGCTCGGCTTCTTCCGGATGCTTCGCGCTTCCCCGCACGGGTCGGAATTGCTGGGCCTTCATGCCGAAATGACGGCCGCCCATGTGGCCCGGCTCGACGCCGGGTTCTCCAAGCTGCTCGCGCAGCGCGGTGGCGAGGCGGCGCAGCAGGGTGCCGACCTCACGGCGTTCGACGGCGTGGACGGCTTTGCCGCCTTCCTGGCCGCCGCCGGGTCGGGTCTCAAGCACGAGACGCAGACCGAGGCGGCATTCATCTCGGGCGTCCACCGCCTGGCGCGCGTCTCGGCCCGCGCGGCCGGTCAGACCTGAACGGCTACCTGGGTCCGTTTGCGGCGTTGTTGGGTCACGGCGGCGTCGGCAGGCGTCCAATCCTCAAAGGGAGCCCGACTGCGAGGCCTCTAGCCCGAGCAGCGGCTCCCAGAACTCACACTTATGATCTGTGCTGAAGCTGGAGTTTGCATAAGGGGCTGGCGGGACAAGCTCTTGGATCAAGTTCGCCCTTATGCCGAAACGGGGCCAGTCAGTCACAGTGGCACCATTCGGAGTTCCTGATTTGGCAAAGTTCGTCCAAGCGGCTTGCATCTGGGCGGCAAGCTGCTGCTCCGCCGCCGTCAGCATGGCTCCGGGTGGGATACCGGTGCCGATCAGGTTGGCCCAAAGAAACGGCAACTCAGTGCCATGCGTGGCGGCGAGCGGCAGGAACGGGTCGGTTGGAAGTGACAGCCGAGCCGCGTTCTCGTCGGCAAACTCGTAAGCGTAGGTGGGAACCACGAGCGACAGCAACTGATCGAAGGCGAGCGCTGAACAGGAAAAGGTCGCATCGGTGAACAGCGCTGCAAAGGCAAGATCGAGACTGGAATAGGCGCTCGCGGGATAAAGCGGGGCGACGGTATTGACCAGCCCGGGATTGACGACGCTGGCAATCGCGCTGTCATAGTTGGACGCGGCAAGCGGCGCGCCCTTGAAGTCGAAATCGATCGCCGCAAACAGGCGCCCCTCGTCGTGGTTGCTGCCCTGCAGCACCGGGACGCGGTTCAGCGCGCCGAACGCGATGCTGAGCAGCGGCTGGTTGGGCAGGATTGCGGTGCCGACATTGGGTTGGAATTGGGTGCCCAAGGGAGCCGAGACCGACGAGCTGGGGTTTTCCTGCGCAACGATCGCCGAAACCGGCAGCGCCCGCAGGCAGGCGGCGTTGTTGCCGCAGCCGGCCGCTTCGGCGAAGGCGGTCCCTTTCGCGTCGTTGGCGGCCAGCGAGGGCAGCGTGAACGCATACGAGCCGCTTTCTATGATGGCGCGCTGGAACAGGCCGGCCGCACTGGGCGACACCAATTGGTCCAGCACGGATTGGCCGCCAGCCGACTGGCCGAACACGGTGACGCGGCCGGGATCGCCGCCGAACGACGCCGCATTGGCTTGCACCCAGCGCAGCGCAGCCTGCTGGTCCATCAGGCCGTAATCACCCGAGCCGCCGCCCGGACTCTCCGCGTCCAACGCAGGATTGGCAAGGAAGCCGAGATAGCCCAGCCGGTAGTTGATCGTGACGACAATGACGCCATTCTGGGCCAGGGCCGAGCCATCATACGTCGCACCAGTGCCGGTCTTGAAGGCGCCTCCGTGGATCCAAAGCATGACCGGAAGCCCGGCGCCGCCCACGTTCGGCGCATAGACGTTGAGGTAGAGGCAATCCTCGTTCAGGCTGGCGGACCCGAGCGGCCCGGCCGGTTGCGGGCACAATGGGGGCAAAGTGTTGGCCTGAAGCACGCCGGCCCACGACGTTGGCTGTGGCGCTTTCCAACGCAGCGGGCCCGTGGGAGGGGCTGCGTAGGGAACACCAAGAAACTTGTTTGTGCTGGACGTCGAAATGCCCTGGATCATACCGCCCGTCGTGGTGACCAACGGGCCGGCGGCTCGGGCGTTGCCGTTCAGTCCACCCAAGAGCATCGCCGCCACGGCCAAACCGGCCAGCCTACGGGCTGTCAGCATGCTGTTCCCTTCCATGTTTTGTTGCTTGAATTGATTGGATTGATGTCAGGGTGGGCGCGGACGATCCGATCCGCAGGGCTGAGCCTAGCCTGCGAGTTCGTGATTGGTTACGAAATCCGACGGCGGCGTCGGCCCCCACACATAGAATGCATCGTCCCCTGGATGGTCGGCGGCTTCCCAATCGAAGTCCACGGGGATGTAGTCGATGTCCGACGAGTACTCGCTGTAGCTGCCCCAAGGGTCGCGCACGTAGTGAAAGAAGTTGGATCCGAGCACATGGCGCCCGAGACCCCAGCCAGCGACAAAGCCCTTGTCGGCCATTTGCATGGCGCCCAGCCCGACCTCGTGGATGCTGCCCACGTCCCAGCTCAGATGGTGCAAGCCGGGACCTCCGGATTTAGCGAGCGCGATCATGTGGTGGTCGCTGCCATGAATGCCGTGCATGAAGGCAATGCCATCGCCGGCGCGGTCAGAGAGGCGCAAACCGAGCACGCGCTGGTAGAAGCTGATGCTGCGCAGCACGTCGCTGCTGAACAGCAGGATGTGCGCCAGCCGCCGCGGCCGCACCACCGGCGCTTTCGACCTCGCATGCGAACCCTGCACGCCGGGCGGCGAGGATGGATTGTTTTGCTTGGCCTTCTCGTTCGGCGAGGATTTCTCGGCCACCCGCATCTCGATCAGGATGCCATCCGGGTCGCGGAACCAGACGCCATTGGACTCGAACCCGGCCGGCGGATCGAGCTGGACTACGCTATTGTGCCTCAGGCGGGCGCGCAGGCCCTCCAAGTCCTCGGGGTAGACGCCAAACGACATATAGGTGAACTTCTTGGCCGACCCCTCCGTGACCCGGCCCCAGCGATGGTCATTGCCGAAGGTGTAGAGGCCGAGACCCTCGCCTTCTTGCCGTACATCCAAGCCGAAGCCTTGATAGAAGCTTTGGGCAAGCTTCAGGTCGGGCACTGCGAGGTTAAAATGGTCCACCGAGTGGGCACCCAGCTCGCCGGGGCGGCGGGGCCGGACTGGAAGGCTGCGGATTTCGGTCATCTTGTTCTCCTCTGCGGCGCTTCAGACGCGTTATCGACCATTATATAGGTGGCGGGCTCGAGCACGACGAGCAAAGACCGGCCGCTACTCGCCCCGGTCGACGCAGAGCTGCACTAGAACGGCTTTTGGCTGGTGCCGAAGAACCGGCCCAGCGACACCACCGTGAACAGCCCGAACTCGAAGCCGCTTTTCGGCCGGCCGACCAGCGGGCTGCCAAGGTTGTCCGGGGTGACGAAATACTCAGCCAGCGGGCGGAACGAGATGGCCGGCGTCAATTGCGTGCTGCTGATGACTTCGAACGCGAAGCCGTCGCGGCTTTGGCTTGGCCCCCGCCCGTCGAAGCGGTTGTGCTGCGCGGTTTCAAACGCCGCCTCGATGGCGCTGAGGCGCTGGTAATGCGCCTGGATGCCGAACGCGTCCAAAGGCCGCCCGGGGATCAGCCCGGTGAAGTTCATCCCGATGATCGTATCCAGGTCGATCGGCTGCGGCTTGTCGACCGACACGTTGAACGAGCCATAAACGTTGATGTTGGAAGGCGGGCCGCCGGGCCGCGCTGGGCCGCGCCAGATGGTTTTGAGGCCCTCGAGGTAGAGGATGCCGCCCCCGGGATAATTGGCTGCGGTGAACAGGCGGGTGGCACCGGTTGGCGAGCCTTTGGAGTTGAAGTAGCCGGTGCGGGTGTCCCACTCGGCGCCGGCTTCCAGGTTGGCCGGATATGCCTCGGTGCTGAACTCGCTGCGGTAGCCGACTTCCGCCAGGATCTGGGCGCCAGCGGCGTGCCGAGACCCAAGATCGAGCGGATAGTTGGTCGAGTTGAGATAGTTGTCCTCGAACCCGCCAGCTTGCAGGTACCAGTACTTGTCGAGTTTATAGGTAGCGCGCCCACCCCAGGTCGGGAACGGCACGGTTGGGAAGTCGCCATCGGTGGTGACGGTGGTGGAGTAGGCCGTCAGCGGGTCGAGCGAGTTTGGCAAGAAGAAGTAGCGGAACACGCTGGTCTGGCCGGCCTCGATGGCGAGCCGGTCGTTGAGCAGCCGCTGCTCGTAGGTGAATTCCGAAAGATAGGCGAAATGGCCAGACAGCGCCGGCGTTCCCTGCAGGTTGCTCACCAGGGCGCCGCCGCCGTCGATGACGTAGTTGGGCTCGTTGGCACGCAGCGTGTTGAACGTGACCGAGATATGGATGTTGCCGCCGGTGATGCCTGAGGTCTTGCCGAGATCCACGTCCAACGCCGGGGCGATTGCCAGCAGGTTGTCGAACTCGTGGGTGCGGGAGCCGGCCGAGGTATTGGTTTGCGTGCGGTCGAACGAGATGCCGTGGAAGTCGAAGCCAGCGCTGAGCAGGTTGGCGCCGACCTCGGGGAACAGGCCGACGCTGGGCACGGGCGAAATCGGCGTGGGTGGGCCCCCCGACTCCTGCGAGGAGCTTCCGGTGGTGTTGGCGTTGGGATTGGGCGACACGCCGAGCGGGTTGGCGCTGTTCCCGGGGCTTGCCTCCGGCTGCCCGGCGTTTGGCGGCACGGCGGTAAGCGGCAGCGCCTGGCTGACCACGGGGGATGTTGGATCGGCCGCGTGGGCGACGAGAGGGACTGCCGCCAAACTCATGACTGCGGCGCGATGAAAGAGTTTACGGTTTAGAAGCCGGCAAATTGGCCGGGCCACAGAGCCGTCCCGCCCGCGTCCGTCATCGCTTGCAATGACTGCACGATTGCGCTGCCGGCCTTGGCGGTCACAGCCAGCCGAGGACCCAAACTGTTGTTTGGTGTTCACCGTCCATTTCCCCCTGACACGCCGATGTTGAACCCATCGTTACCAACATCCGAACACGTCCGCAGAGAATGTGTCAACACTCGTATCGTGGTTTACCGACCGAAGGTTGCCGAGCGATGCCGGGCAAACCGAGCATCGCTGGCCTGATGCGACCAAGGCGCCGTTGCCGTACCATCTATCGTGGATTAGCAAGCCTCCTACTGTTGACAGTTTTTCTCGCTGATGTCACTGGTTGCAGCAACGGAGCAACTCAAGATGCCGGGTTGGGGTTTGAAGCGGATGCCAGGTTGCATCAATGATGAGCTGTCCAGTGGCCTCAGTTTGGGTCGTCAGAGCCAGGACTTGACCCGATTGATCCGCAGCGCGGCGAGCCTGCTGCCAGGTGCCCGTTGCGTGATGGCGCCGTTCGGCGAAATCGGTCATTGGTCGGGTGACTGCGCTGGCACATCTTGTAAAGGTTCAAGCATCCGCCAAGCGCCATCGCAACCCGCGGACCATCATCGAAGGAACATCAGGTCATGGACGGCAAGATTGTCTTGGAAGAGCACTTCGCCCTCGAGGAGACGGTAGGAGAGTCGCTTGCGTTCATGGCCGATATTGTCGGGCCCGAGCTCAGCCGCCGCTTGCTCGACATCCATGAGCGGCGGATTGCCGAGATGGATGAGCACGGTATTGCAATGATGCTGCTGTCCCTCAACGCGCCGGCGGTGCAGGCGGTGCCCAATCCAGTGAAGGCTGCGGGCTTGTCGCAGCGCGCCAATGATTACGCGGCCGAACAGGTGGCCAGGCGCCCGGACCGCTTCCAGGCGCTTGCCGCATTGCCGATGCAGGACCCAGATCTGGCTGCGCGTGAGCTCGAGCGCTGCGTGGAGGAGTTGGGGTTCAAGGGCGCTTTGGTGAACGGGTTTTCCGAGGTCGAGGGCGTGGATGGCCCGGTGTTTTATGACCTGCCGCAGTATCGCCCGTTCTGGGCCACGGTCGAAGCGTTGGACGTGCCGTTCTACCTGCACCCGCGCAACCCGCTGCCCGCCGACACGCGCATTTACGGCGGCCATCCCTGGTTGCTCGGGCCGACCTGGGCGTTCGGCCAGGAGACCGCGGTGCATGCGTTGCGCCTGATGGCGTCTGGCTTGTTTGACGCATACCCGAAGCTGGCGATCATTCTGGGGCACATGGCCGAAGGCTTGCCCTATAGCATGTGGCGTATCGACAATCGCAACGCTTGGATGGAGGTCCGGCCAAGCTACCCGGCGGAAAAGCGGTTCGTCGACTACTTCCAGAACAACTTCTACATGACGACG
Organism: uncultured Acetobacteraceae bacterium; assembly: GCA_964246785.1. GTDB lineage: Bacteria > Pseudomonadota > Alphaproteobacteria > Acetobacterales > Acetobacteraceae > LMUY01. The sequence goes on from CAXTRX010000038.1 coordinate 22,889, forward strand.
TCAGGCAATTTCCGCACGCAGACGCTGGTCGACGCCCTGAGCGAGGTCGGCGCCGACCGTATCATGTTCTCGGTCGATTGGCCGTTTGAGAACATCGATCACGGCTGCAAATGGTTCGATGCCGCCAGCATCAGCGAGGCAGACCGGCTCAAGATCGGCCGGACCAACGCGCAGAAGCTGTTCAAGCTCGGCTGACGGCAGGCGGTGACGGACCGGGGGCAAGACAACAACGTGGGGCTCGCCTTCGGGCGGCCGGCGCAAATCAACAACGGGGAAGAGCGTCTATGACGGAGCGCAGAGCCAAGCACTGGATTGGCGGCGAGTGGCTGAGCACCGGGGCCGAGCAGAACAGCATCAACCCGGCCACGGGCGCCGTCATCGGCACGTTCCACGATGGCGGCGCGGAGGCGGCGCAACTGGCTATCGACGCAGCCGCGCAGGCATTCCGGACCAGCGCCTGGGCGCACGATCCAATGTTGCGCTCGGCCGCGCTCAGCCATCTGGCGGATGCCTTCGCGGCACGGTTGGACGAGGTGATCGACACGCTCTGCCTGGAAAACGGCAAGCTGCGCTATGAGGCCGGGTTCGAGGCAAACTTCATCATCCGCGGCCTGCGCTTTGCTGCGGGCCTCGCGGTGCAGACATTCGGCCGGGTGATCGATCCGCGACCCGGCGTGCAGTCGATGTCGATCCGCCAGCCGGTCGGCGTCGCCGGGCTGATCATCCCCTGGAACTCGCC
>CAXTRX010000039.1:0-13613 GCA_964246785.1 uncultured Acetobacteraceae bacterium
CGTTCGACGTCCGCGAGGTGGCCGAGCGGCTGCGGCGGCGGCGCCCGGCCCGCGCGGGGAAACAAGCGGCATGCAGCGCATCTTCTCCGGCATCCAACCTTCGGGCGTGCCCACCCTTGGCAACTATCTCGGCGCCTTGCGCAACTGGGTGGCGCTGCAGGATAGCCACGAGTGCATCTATTGCGTCGTGGACATGCATGCCATCACCGCCTGGCAGGACCCGGCGACGCTCGCTGCCGCCACCCGCGAGATGGCCGCGACCTACATGGCGGCGGGGATCAACCAGCGGTCTATCCTGTTCCATCAGTCGGCGGTGCCGGCGCATGCCCGGTTGGGCTGGATTTTCAACTGCGTGGCCCGGCTCGGCTGGCTCAACCGCATGACGCAGTTCAAGGACAAGGCGGGCAAGGATCGCGAGAACGTCTCCGCCGGGCTGTATGTGTATCCGAACCTGATGGCGGCGGACATCCTGGCCTATCACGCCACCCGCGTGCCGGTGGGGGACGACCAGCGCCAGCATCTCGAACTGGCCAACGACATTGCGCAGAAGTTCAATCACGATTACGGCGTCGAGTTCTTCCCGGCCATCGAGGCGCTGATCCTGGGGCCGGCCGCGCGGGTGATGAGCTTGCGCGACGGGACCAAGAAGATGAGCAAGTCGGACCCGTCGGACCAAAGCCGCATCAACCTCACCGACGACGCCGACACGATCGCGCTTAAAGTCCGCCGGGCCAAGACCGACGCTGAGCCGCTGCCCGACGAGCCGCGGCTGCTGGAGCACCGGGCTGAGGCGCGAAACCTGGTGGGGATTTATGCCGCCCTGGCCGATACCAACCCGGCGGGCGTGCTGGCGGAGCACGGCGGCCGCGGCTTTGGCGCCTTCAAGGAGGCGTTGGCGGCGCTGCTGATTGCCAAGCTCGAGCCGATTGCCGCCGAGACCCGCCGTTGGCTCGCTGACCCGGCCGCCATCGACGCCCGCCTGGTCGAGGGTGCGGCACGGGCTGCGGCCATTGCCGACCCGATTGTGGCCGAAGCCGAACGCCTGGTCGGTTTCCTCAAACCTGGCCTTGACGCTCCCTCTCTCCCGGGGTGAGGGGCGCTCCCGCGCATGACCTCGCTCGAAGCCATTTTTCGCATCGCCAATTTTGGCGCCGTGGTGGGCTGGATCGTGCTGGCGTTGGCCGCCGTCTTTGGCTGGCGCGGCGCCATGGAGCGGTTTTGCGGCCTGTTCGTGCCGCTGCTGCTGGCGACCGCCTACGTCGTGCTGGTCGTGGCGTATTGGGGCAGGACGCCGGGTGACTTCAGCAGCTTGGGCGGAGTGGCGGCGCTGTTCCGCTCCCCGGCCGCCGTGCTGGCGGGTTGGCTGCATTACCTGGCGTTTGACCTGCTGATCGGCACTGCCATCGCGCAGCGCTTCCTGACCGACCGGCTGCCGCGCGTGCTGCTGCTGCCTGTGCTGCCGCTGACGTTTTTCTTCGGACCGGCGGGATGGCTGCTGTTCCAAGCAATCGTGTTTGCCCGCCAGGGTGGCGCTAGCCCGGCTGCGGCCAAGCGGTCCGCAAAGCGTGCTTGAGCCGTGGCAAAGCCAGGCGGGTCCCAGCGCTCGCCGGAGGCTCTGTTTACGGAATCTTAGCCTCCTGTCCGGTAGCTTCCTGTTACGTCCATCCGGGAGGGACCGATTGATGACCGCTGACCTGCACAGTCTCGCCTATTTCAGCCGCAACACGATGGCCGGCACCGAGGCCGAGCTGCAGACCCAGATCACGCAAATCCTCACGTCCGCACGCCGGAACAATCGTAGGCTCGGGGTCACTGGAGCGCTGCTGTTCAGCCAAGGCTGCTTCGCTCAGGTGCTCGAAGGCGAACTCGAGCATGTGGAGGCGATCTACAATCGCATCTTGCCAGATCCACGCCATATTGATGTGCGCCTGCTCCAGTTCACTCAGGTCCCGGTCCGCAGCTTCGGCCATTGGTCCATGGCCTATGCCGGCCAGTGCAGCGCCACACGCAACCGCTTGGACATAGACGGGCTGTTGCAGGATGGGGCCCAGATCACGAGCGGCGAGGCCGGGCGCACCCTCGTGGGCGTGCTAAGCGAGATCATCGGCCAATACGACGAAGCCCTCGCAGCAGAGTGAACCACAACGGGGGCAGGCGCATAGCCGCCCCGCACTCGCCGCTTATGGCGCGCGCTGCCTGGCTCGGAGCATCTTCTCGAACTGGTTTCGGGTCGGCAACGGCGGCGTCGGGGTCGCGGCTGCCATTTTTGGCCTGGGGACACCCGGCACCACTGCGGCGCTCACATAGGCCGCAGCCTCTTCGCCAAAATCAGTCAGAAATCTCAGCCGGATTTCCCGCACGGCGCCGTTCAACACGGCCTCGTTGCGGTCCGTGTCCTTGCTATCGAACCAGATGACGAACTTATGGTCATCGTTGCGACTGACCAGGTCGCCTGCCCCCAAGCGCCGCTTGATGATCTGCTCGGCCTTCAGCATGGCCCGCATCGCGATCCGTTCCCACTCGTCGCCGAACACCGTACGAAAGGCTCCAAGGCTGATGGCCCGGAGTTCGCCGACATCGCGCGCCGGTGGGTTGGGAGCGGCGGGCAGGACGTTGGGTGAAAGCGGCATCAACGTCACCACTCGAAAACGCTGGTCCCCGTCCCGCAGCAGCACGGAGGTGAGCCAGACCGGCACATGAGCGCCGCCCTTGGCCAATGTCTCGAACCCCATCTCGTAGCGCTCGCCGTCGATCAACTGCTTTGCCCGCGCCGCCCGGGCCGCTTGGGCGTAGGCTGGCGGCGTCAGTTCGTCGACTCGAAGCCCTTGCGCCTCCGCTGCCGTCATGCCGAGCAATTGATGAAACGCCGGATTGGACATGGTGATGGTGCCGTCAGTGGCCACGATGGCGATGGGTGCGCTGACCCGCGTGAAGATGGAGGCCAGCAGCCGGCGCGAGGACTCTTCGCGTGCCGTAATGCGCCGGGCGTCCGTGATGTCCCGCCCGATTGAAACCGCCTCGCGCGGGCCCGTGCCTGGCCCAAACGCAAGCCGCATGCCGAGCCAGCGTTCCACTCCGGCTGCCACGCCGGCGGGTCGCAGCCGCAACTCGATCTGGCAGGCCGTCCCGGTCTGCAGCGCCTCGAGCAGTGCCGCCCATGCAGCCTGGTCGGCAACCAAGTTCTTGATTGCCACGAGCGGTTTGCCGATGAGCTCCGGCTGGGTGAGCCCGAACAGCCGCGCGAACGGCCCATTGACGTGCCGCAGCACCCATGCCGTGGACCCGCCCGCCGGTGCAATGACGGCGACGGCCGTGCCTGCTTGATCCAACCCCGCCTCAACCAGTGCGGCGACATCCATGACGATCATTCCCACCTCATGGCGCAGAATGGCCATGCAAGTATGACGGAACAGTTACGTCCGCTCGAGAAACGGTGCGACCAAGGATTGGACATGGCGCCTGCGTCCCATGCCGGACGGGATGGCACAGGCATTGCCTGCACCCTGGCGAAGCTGAGGACACCGTGATGCCGCGCCGCAACATGCACTTAGTCGCCTTCCTCAAAACCGGGCCAACCTTCCATCATCACGGCGGTTGGCGTCACCCCGAAGCCCAGCTTGATGACATGTTGAAGCCGGAACGTTACGAGCATATTGGGCGCGTGCTCGAGGCCGGGCTGTTCGACGCTTGCTTCTTCGAGGACCTGTCCGGCGTGTACGACACGTTCCAGGGCAAGTTCGACGCCATACTGCGGCGCGGCGGCCAGCTCAACCTGCTCGATCCGCTGATGGTGCTGCCCTACGTCGCCCGCGCCACCAGCCGGCTCGGCCTTGGCATCACCATGTCCACCAGCTTTTATCATCCGTTCCACATTGCGCGTATGCTCGGCTCGCTCGACCATCTGAGCGCGGGCAGGATTGCATGGAACGTCGTGACGTCGGCCTCCGACATGGAGGCGCAGAATTTCGGCATGACAGTCATCCCCGACCGCAACACCCGCTATGACCGGGCGGAGGAATCGGTCGAGGCGTGCCTGGCGCTATGGGATGGCTGGGCCGGCGATGCACTGGTTCTGGACAAGGCAAGCGGCACGTTCGCCGACCCCGCTAAGGTCCGCTACACCAACTACCAAGGCAGGCACGTGCAGACCCGGGGCCCGCTGCCAACGCCGCGCTGCCCGCAAGGCCATCCGGTGATCATGCAAGCTGGGTCCTCGCCGCGCGGCCGCGCCTTCGCCGCCCGCTTCGCCGAGGTGATCTTCACCTTCCAGCACCGCAAATCCGACATGCAGGCGTTCCGTGCCGACATGCATGCCCGCATGCGCGAGGCGGGCCGTGACCCGGCGGATTGCGTCATCTTGCCCTCGCTCGACGTCATCCTGGGCGATTCCCAAACCATGGCCGAAGAGCGGCGAGACGTGCTCGACAGGCTGGTCGATCCGGAGCTTGCGTTGGCCATCACCTCCTGCCACCTCGGCGTCGACCTGTCGGGCTTCCCGCTCGATCAGCCGCTGGACCTGATTGCTCAGGATACCACGGTCAGCGGCGGGCTGGATGTGCTGATGCAGGGCAGCAAGGCAGAAGGATTGACCTTGCGCCAGGCCGCCCAGCGCTATGGCACCAGCGTCATGGCTCCGCAACTCGTCGGCACCGCCGAAACCGTCGCCGACACGATGCAGGACCTGTTTGAGTCTGGCGCCTGCGACGGCTTTATCCTGACGCCCACGACGTTCCCTGGCATGTTCGAGCAGTTTGCCCGATCCGTCATTCCAGCGCTGCAACGCCGCGAGACTTACCGCACCCGCTACACGGGGGTGACATTGCGAGAAAACCTACGGACGTAAGGCGCCTTGCTTTCCGAAAGCGGGGCCGCAAAGACGCCAGATCGCGTTCGGGGCGGATGATGCTCTGGTGTCCCGGACCTGAACTTCGTCGAACTTCAAATTCCTCGTGGGACACTAGCGGAAGTCCCGGGTGGGGACCTTGATCCCGGCGGCAAGCCGCTCCGGCGAGTAGATGTCGCGGGTGCGGAACTGGGCGGCGGCGACTTGCTCGCGGGAGTCGGCACTGGTGGCGTGGGTGGCGCCGTCGCCACGGCCTCGGGTAATGGGAAGTTCGCGCGCGCCAACCGAGCGCAGCTCACGCGTGAGATCGACCAGGTGCTTTACCACCACGTGCACAACTTCGCCATCACGCTGCACCCGGCCATGGCAGGCGATCATGCCGGCAGATAGCACCAGCCTACGCTGCTTCTCAAACAGGCTGGGCCATAGCACGAGGTTGGCAATGCCGGTTTCGTCCTCGATGGTGATGAACATGACGCCCTTGGCGCTACCAGGCTTCTGCCGCACCAGCACGATGCCGGGCACGGTGACGCGCTTGCCGTCGCGGCTGGTGGTGAGGTCTTGACAGGCGATCATGCCGCGCGCCGCCAATTCAGCACGAAGGAAGCTCACGGGATGGGCGCGCAGAGTGAGGCCGGTGGTTTGGTAGTCCTCCACCACCTGGCGGCCCTCCGACATGGCAGGGAAGCTGACGGCGGGCTCGGTGTGTGGAGCCCTCACCCAACCCTCTCCCAGAGGGAAAGGGCTTTTTGCTGCTTCCTCTCCCTCTGGGAGAGGGCCGGGGTGAGGGGCCGCCGCACTCAGCAACGGCAGCACCCCGTCGCCCAGCCCGCGCACCGCCCACAACGCCTGCCGCCGGTCCACCCCGAGCGCGGTGAGTGCATCCGCCTCCGCCAGCCGCTCCAGCGCGGCCAGCTTCACGCCGGCGCGCTGCCATAGCTCGGGCACTGAATGGTAGCCGTTGGCACGCCGGGCGATGATGCTGTCGGCATCCATTTGGGCCAGTCCCTTCGCCATGCGCATGCCCATGCGAACCGCCATGAACGTCCCGCCGGGTTCCAGCGTGCAATCCCACGCGCTGGCGTTCACGCAGATGGGCCGCACTGCGACGCCATGCTCGCGCGTGTCGCGCACGATTTGGGCGGGCGCATAGAAGCCCATTGGCTGTGCGTTCAGCAGCGCGGCGCAGAAGATATCGGGGTGGTGGCACTTCATCCAGGCACTGGCGTAGGCGATCAGCGCAAACGAGGCGGCGTGGCTCTCTGGAAAGCCATAGGAGCCGAAGCCTTCGATCTGCTTAAAGGTGTGTTCGGCGAACTCGGCCGTGTAGCCGCGGGCCACCATGCCGTTGATCATCTTGTCGCGTAAATGGCTTACCCCGCCGGTTTGCTTGAAGGTCGCCATCGCCCGGCGGAGCTGGTCGGCCTCGCCGGGGGTAAAGCCGGCGCACACGATGGCCACTTGCATCGCCTGCTCCTGGAACAGCGGCACGCCCAAAGTTTTGCCTAACACGCGCTCGAGTTCCGGACTTGGATAGTCCGGCTTCTCCAAGCCGGCCCGGCGGCGCAAATAAGGATGCACCATGTCGCCCTGGATCGGGCCCGGGCGCACCACGGCGACCTGGATGGTGAGGTCGTACAGCGTGGCCGGCTTGTGGCGCGGCAGCATGGACATTTGCGCCCGGCTCTCGATCTGGAAGGTGCCGAGCGTGTCCGCCTGCTGGATCATCGCGTAGGTGGGCTTGTCGTTGCTCGGGATGCTGGCGATGTCGTGCCGCACGCCGCGGTGGTCCGCCAGCAGGTCGAAGGCGCGGCGCATGCAGCCCAGCATGCCCAAGCCCAGGATATCGACCTTCATGAACTTCAAGATGTCGATATCGTCCTTGTCCCACTCGATCACCTGGCGGTCTTGCATGGAGGCGGGTTCGATTGGGACCAGGTCGGCCAATTCATCCTGCGTCAAGACAAAGCCACCGGGATGTTGCGACATGTGGCGCGGGTGGCCGATCAGGTCGTGGGCGATGTCCAGGGTGAGCCGCAGCCTACGGTCGGCAAGGTTGAGGTTGAGCTGCTCGGCATGTTTCGCCTCCACGCCATCCTCCGACCAGCCCCAAACTTGGGAGGCCAATGCGCCGGTCACGTCCTCCGTCAGCCCCATCACCTTGCCGACCTCGCGCACGGCGCCGCGCGAACGATAGCGGACCACCGTAGCGCAAAGGGCGGCACGGTTGCGGCCGTAATGGTTGTAGATCCACTGGATGATCTCCTCGCGCCGTTCGTGCTCGAAATCGACGTCGATGTCAGGCGGTTCGCGCCGCTCGGCCGAGACGAAGCGTTCGAACAGCAAGCTGCCCTCCACCGGGTTGATTGCGGTGATGCCCAGCACGAAGCACACGGCGGAGTTGGCGGCCGAGCCACGGCCCTGGCAGAGGATGCCCATGCTGCGGGCCTGCCGGACGATAGTGTTCACGGTGAGAAAGTAAGGTGCGTAGTCGAGTTGGGCGATGAGGGTCAGTTCGTGCTGCAATTGTTTCAGTACGTCTTCGGGCGCGCCATTGGGATAGCGGTTGGGCAGGCTGGCCCAGGTATGGCGTTCGAGCGCCTGCTGAGCGGTTTCGCCGGTCAGTCCAGTCTCGTTGGGATATTGGTATCGTAGTTCCGCCAGCGAGAACTGGCAGCGTTCAGTGATTTGCAGGCTGCGTGCCACCGCCTCCGGGTGGTCGGCGAAGAGATGGGCGATATCCTCGGGGCTGTGCAAGTGGCGGTCGGCAAAGCGCTCCAATCGATGCCCGGCGGCCTCGATCGTGCAGCCTTGGCGGATGCAGCTCATCACGTTCTGTAGGATGCGCCTATGCGGTGCATGATACAGCACATCCCCGGTGACAACGGTGGCCACGTTGGCGAGTTGCGCCATTTCGGCCAGCCGGTGCAGGCGGACGGCATCGCCGGGCCGGCGGCGCAAGACCAAAGCGAGGTAGGCGCGGTCGCCGAACGCCTCATGCAAACGGTGCAGGTTGGCGGCGGTGGCGTTGTCGGGCTCGCCGGGCAGCAGGATGGCGAGCAGGCCCTCGCTATGGGTCACCACATCGGCCCAATCGAGCCAGCATGCGCCCTTGCCCGCGCGCTGCTTGCCTATTGTGAGCATGCGGCACAGCCGGGAATAGCCGGCACGGTCGGTGGGATAGGCGAGCAGGGAGGTGCCATCGCGCAAATCAAGCCGGCAGCCCACCACCAGCCGCATGCCCAGTTCCGCCGCCCGGCCGTGGGCGCGCAGCATGCCGCTCAAGGTGTTGCGGTCGGTGATGGCGAGCGCCTCCAGCCCCAGCGCTTTGGCGGTGAGCAGCAGCTCCTCCACATGGCTGGCGCCACGCAGGAAGGAGTAGTTGGAGGTGACGTGCAGCTCGGCGTAGCGGGCAGGTGGAGCGAACTTAGGGCGGTCCGAAGTGCCGGCAGCGGGAAAGGGCAGGATGGCGGCGGTCATTGCGCCACCAGGCTGTCACGCCTCCACCACCGCCAAGCCCAGATGCTGCGCCATTGGGTCGAAATCACGGTCGTGATGCAGCAGCGGCAGACCGTGATCCAGGCAGAACGTGCCGATGATCATGTCGGCCATCTTGCGGATGGTGACGCCACGGCTGCGCAGCAGGCGGTAGTTGCGGGCGGCGCGGATGGCTCGCTCGGGGTCGAGCATCGGCATGACGATGAAGGCGCGCAGCCAGCGTTCCATTGCGACCGCGCGCGCTTCGCCATTTATGCCCTGGAGAACCTCCAGCAGCACCATATCGCCCACAACGACTTGATCGCGGTTCGATGCGACTGAGCGGAGCCAATGCACTTGCTGAGTGTCGTTGTTGCGAAGCAGGTCGATCCAGACCGACGTGTCGACGACGGTCAGAAGCTGCGGCCCTCGCGCATGGCGTCAAGATCGCCATCCCAGCCAAAGCCTGCCATCTGCTCGATAGCCACTTTCTGCCGGTGCAGTTGCAACACGAGGCGCAAGGCTTCTTCCACGGTCGCCTTCTTGGTGGTCTGGCCGGTTGCGGCCATGGCTTCGGCCAACAAGTCAGTGTCGATGTCGATGTTCGTGCGCATGGTACGCTCAATGTGTATGATTGATGGTGATCATACACATTGGGCAGCGTGTTGCCAATCACGATCAAAACACCCCGTGCAGGAACCAGCGCAGGTCTCCCGTGGCGGCGTCTTGCCCGTCGCCGCGGCGGTAGAGCCAGAAGCGCCGGCCGGTCTCGTCCTCCACCTGCCAATAATCGCGTATGGCCGCCATTTCACCGTCCCGCTGCCACCACTCGCCGGTGATGCGTTCGGGGCCGTCGGCACGGCGGATGCGGTGGCGATGGCGGCGCCAGGTGAAGGCGGCGGGCGGCTGGTCGGGCAAGGCGGAGACGGCGTCCACCGCTTGCGGCGGGTGCAGCAGCCGGGCCGGCCGGACCCAGCGCGGCCAGTCGGCGCCGCCAGTGGGAGCCACGGCACAGACCCGGCGCACCGAGCGTTCCGGCACGTCACTCTGCACGGGTGCGGCGCGCCACACCCGGTCAGCGCCTAGCCGGTTGGCCAGGCGGTCCACCAGCACGGCCACATCCGCCTCGGCTTCCAAGGTGAGCGTTACCAATTGGCGGTAGGCGAGCGGTTCGGCCAGCGGCACCACCAGTCGCATCGCCTCCACGCCTAATCCAGGGTCGACCCGCTCCACTTGCTCGTCCAGCAGGCGGGCGAGATGGCTGGTGTCGCGCGAGGGCCGGGCGGTGCCAACCCGCAGCGCCTGCACCGTGCCGTCCACCCGTTCAAACAGCAGGTCGAGTTGACGGGCGCCGGTGCCGCGGCACTCGAGCATGGCGCAGACCCGGCGCAGCAACCGGGCGATAGCGGCGACGAAGCTCTCGGCGGTGAGCAGCGGCTCGGGGAAGGTCAGCCGGGCTTGCGGGAGGCCCGGTGGGGTCATGGGGGTGATGGGCTCGAACACATGGCCGAGCGCCTGGTCCACCCGGGTGAGCACGGCAGGGCCGAAACGCCGGGCCAGAGGGCCGCGAGGGATGGCGGCCAACGCCGCGATCGTTTCGATGCCGAGGCGGCGCAGGGTGGTGATGTCGTCTGCAGCCAGGCGCAAGGCTTCCACGGGAAGCGAGGCAATGGCGGCTGCCGTCCCACCTGGGGGGGCGATGACGGCGCTCTTGCTCGCGTGGCGGGCGAGGGCATGGGCGGCGCCGGGAGTGTCGGCGATGGCAGCGCGGGCGGTCAGGCCGTCAGCGGCCAGACGGGACACCAGGGACTGCAGCATTGCCGCCTCACCACCATGCAGGTGGCTGCTGCCGGTGGCGTCGACCCACACGCCATCCCCGTCTGAAGCCGTGAGCGGGGAGAGGCATAGGCACCAGGTGGCGAGCTCGGCCAAGGCGGCGGCATCGCCCGCCGGGTCCGCCTCCATGATGACCAGGCCGGGTACGGTGGCTTGGGCCTGGGCCAGCGGGGTTCCGGGGCGCAAGCCAAGCGCCTGGGCCGCTGCATCCGCGGACGCGATTACGGTGCGGCGACCGTCATGATGGCGGGTGACGAGCGGGTCAGCCGGCAGCGCTTGCTTGGTGAGGCGCAACCGATCGGTCGCGAAGGTCGGCAGCCAAAGAGAAATGACCCTGCGCATCGGGAGCCTCCACCGTCCAGGTTGCAGGGGCGCCGCCGCGACAGCGCACCAAATCGAGTTGCCAGCGCGCGCGCGCCAAGCCGGGCACTTGAGGCGCATGCGGGATGGGTGGCGGCGAGGGCAGCGGCGCCACCCGCCAGCGCGTGACCGCCGCATTCGGCTCGGCCAACGCCGGGTCACTGGCCAGGCGCATCCGGCGCAGCGCAAAGGCGATTACGCCTGAGCCTTCCGCCGCCAGTTGCAGCCGGCGCGAGGCGGTGAGGCCCAGCCTGTTCACCTCGCCCACGACGGCGGCGAGGCCGCAATGGCGCAGCGCCTCTTCCATCACCAAAAGGACGGCGCTGCCGGCTTCGGCGAACACCACCCGGTCGGGATGCAGCCCGGCGGCCGCGAGGGCGGGGGCGAACAGGTCGGCGTGGGTGACCGCCCAAAGCACGGGGCCGCGCTGTTGGGCCAGCAGGCCAGCGAGCAGCAAGGCGGCGGTGGCGGCATGCTCGGCATCAGGGCCGGCGCTGGCTACCTCGTGCAACGCGCCTTGCAGCAGGCCACCGCCGGGCAAGTGCGCATCAATGGCAGGAACGCCGAAGCGCAGCACGCCGGTCTGGCGGTTGACGGGATGCCGTTCCAGCCGCGCAATGCGCGTGCGAAGAGCGTCCAGCCTGGATGGATCGGCTCCGGAAGGGTTGGCCCCGGAAGGGTTGACCCTGGGAGGATTGACCCCGGAAGGGTTGACCCTGGGAGGTTTGGCCCCGGGAGGTTTGGAAGGGTGCTGCATGATCTGTCTGAGAGAACATATACAGAACGCCAACGACTTGGGAAGCCAATCCCATTCTACCAGCGTTACATCGGATCAAAAGCGTCGTTAACTCAGCGCGATGGATTGTTTTCCTCCGAGCCTGGGTGCGACTCGGGCCGAAGCGCCGTTCGATGCTTCGGATTGTTCCGCATCGTTGTCCGTTGTGGACCTCGGTGCTAAGTCGCCTCCACCTTGGCCGGCATCGCAGTGGTCGGTTGCGGATGCTGCGCCGTCACCACGCGCCACGGGCTATCAGGCCCGCTCAGCAACAATGCGACGCAGCCGGTCCAACCGGTCTGGTGCGCGGCGCCGAGGCCACGGCCGGTGTCGCCATGAAAATACTCGTGGAACACCACGTGGTCGCGGAACTCGGGATCGGTTTGTGACAGCTTGTCGTCACCAAAGATGGGGCGCCGTCCGTTGGCATCGCGCAGGAACAGCCGGGTGATCCGCTGAGCCAGTTCGTCGGCGACCCGGTACAGCGGCAATTGCGTGCCGGATCCGGTGGGGCATTCCACGACGAAATCGTCGCCATAATAGCGTTGGAACTCGCGCAGGCTGTCGATCAACAAAATGTTGATCGGCATCCACACTGGGCCGCGCCAGTTCGAGTTGCCGCCGAATGCATGCGTGCTGCCCTCGCCGGGCTCGTAGCCGATACTGAAATGATTGCCGTCGACGGCTAACACATAAGGGTGTTCAGCATGGTGTTTGGACAGGCTGCGCACGCCATGGGGCGATAGGAACTCGCTTTCGTCGAGCATGCGATGTAGCAGCATTTTCATGCGATGGCCGCGCAGCAAGGACAGCAAGTGGCGCTCGCCGGAACCAGACTCGTTCCAGCGCGAGATCAATCGGGCTAGATCTGGCCGGTCGGACAAAAAATACTGCAGCCGCTCGGAAAACTCCGGCAGCGCCTGGAACGCCCGGCTGCCGATCACCTCGACGGCAAACAGCGGGATCAGGCCGACCACGGAGCGTACCCGCATCGGGATCGCCTCGCTGTCCGGCAGGTGCAGCACATCATAGTAGAATTCGTCCGCCTCGTCCCATAGGCCAATGCCGCCGGCCATCGTCATCGCCTCAGCGATGAACAGGAAGTGTTCGAAAAACTTGGTCGCCATGTCCTCGTAGGCGGGGTCTTCCAAGGCGAGTTCGAGGGCAATGCGCAGGAGGTTCAGCGTGAACATCGCCATCCAGGCCGTGCCGTCGGACTGGTCGATGTGGCCGCCAGTGGGCAGCGGGCGGGAGCGGTCGAAGATGGCGATGTTGTCAAGGCCGAGGAAGCCGCCGCCGAAGATGTTGCGGCCAGCCGCGTCCTTGCGATTGACCCACCAGGTAAAGTTGAGCAGCAGCTTGTGAAAGCATTTCTCGAGGAATTCCCGGTCGCCCACGCCGGTGAGCGCACGGTCCATCTGGAACACGCGCAGCACCGCCCAGGCATGCACCGGCGGGTTCACGTCGCCGAATGCCCATTCATAGGCAGGAAGCTGGCCGTTCGGGTGCATGTAGCGCTCGCGCATCAAAAGCAGGAGCTGGCGCTTGGCGAACACCGGGTCGACCAGCGCGAAGGTGACGCAGTGGAATGCGAGATCCCACGCAGCATACCAGGGATACTCCCAGGTGTCCGGCATGGAGATGACGTCCGCATTGTCGAGGTGGCGCCACTCGATGTCGCGGCCGTACTTGCGGCTTTCCGGCGGCGGCGGTTGCGCCGAGTCGCCGTCGAGCCAACGCCGTACGTCGAGCATGTAGAATTGCTTGGACCAAAGCATGCCGGCCAGGGCTTGCCGCTGCACAAGACGAGCGTCCGCGTCGGTCATGCCGCGCTGGAGGGCGGCGTAGAACTCGTCCGCCTCGCTGCGGCGGGAGTCCATGATCGTGTCGAACCAGGCAAAAGCATCACCTGTCGCGTCCGGCCGAAGGCGCAGCCTTAGCGTCGTACTCGCGCCCGGTGCGATCATCACGCGCCAATGCGCGGCGCACTTGGTGCCGCGTCGGTCCGCACTGATGGCGCCCAACTTGCCGTCCACCACGTAGTCGTTGATGCCGTCCTTGGCCGGCGTGATTTGCGGCATGCCGTTCAGCCGGCCGAAATTGGTTTCGTTCTCGCAGAACAGCCATTCGGCCGCCGCGTCGACTTCGCAGACGCGGATGCGGCCGAGCCGTGGATGGGTTGCGATCACCCGGCCATGCTCCAGCCGCAGCGAGGGTTTTGGCTGCCCGGGCTCCCACGACCAGATGTTGCGGGCCCAGAGTTGCGGCAGGATGTGCAGCGGTGCCGGGCTGGGCCCGCGATTGTGCGCGGTGATCTGCAAC
>CAXTRX010000039.1:13623-23504 GCA_964246785.1 uncultured Acetobacteraceae bacterium
ATCTGCAACAGAATGTCGTCGGCGGAGGCCTTGGCGTATTCAACCACCACGTCGAAATAGCGGCGCTCGTCGAATATGCCGGTATCGACAAGCTCGAACTCGCGGTCGGTCACGCCGCGCGCCGCGTTTTCCGCTACCAACCGGTCGTACGGGAAGGCGGCTTGCGGATATTTGTACAGCATCCGCATGTAGGAATGCGTCGGCGTGCCATCGAGGAAGTAGTAGAGTTCCTTGACGTCCTCGCCATGATTGCCCTGGGCGTTGGTGAGGCCGAACAGACGCTCCTTCAGAATAGCGTCGTGCTCGTTCCACAGGGCGAGGCTGATGCACCAAAGCAGCTTGTCGTCGGCGAAACCGGCCAGTCCGTCCTCGCCCCAGCGGTAGGCGCGGCTGCGGGCATGGTCGTGCGGAAGATAATCCCAAGCGGTGCCGCCAGGGCTATAGTCTTCGCGCACGGTGCCCCACTGGCGCTCGCTCAGATAGGGTCCCCAGCGGCGCCAATCATAGCCGCGGTCGGCGGCGTGAAGCCGGCGGCCCTCGGCGGTGGCAAAGATCGGGTCGGCGGTCATGCGGGGGCGTCCAGCATGGCCTCGATGCGGATCAACTCGCCCATCGACCAGGCCTGAAATGGGCAGCCGGCGGGCTGGTGCGGCGCATCGCCATCCGCCACTTCCGCCACGTGGCCCAAGCCGAATTGTTTGAGATGGGCGTAAAGCGGCGGCAGGAAGCGGGCGCGGCCGGCCGCGCGCGCCGCCGCGGGGTTGGCGGGGCGGGCCCGCCCCGCGGGGCCGCAAGCGCCCAGCCGCCACGGCCACACCGTGCCTTGGTGATAGGCAGCGTCACGTGCGGCAAGGTTGCCGCGGTAATAGGGTTGGTAGGCCGGGTCGCTCGGCGCCAGGGTGCGCAGGCCGAGCGGAGTGAGCAGGTGGCGCTCGGCGACGTCCACCACCCCTGCCACCAGGCGTGGGGTGAGCACGGGAAGCGGCAAGCCGCCGGCGGCGAGCACTTGGTTGGGGCGGATTTGGCGGTCCTGGGCGCCGGGCACGCCACCTGCGTCGAGCACGTCGATCAGGCCGCCCGTTGCGCGGTCGGGAAAATAGGCCAGCATGTTTTCGCGCGCCCGAAGCCCGGCGGCCATCCAGCGGTCACCACCCGGCCAACGCCCGGCTATGGCCAGCGCGTTGACCCAAAGCGCCTGCAGTTCCACCGGCTTGCCAATGCGCGGCGTGAACACCTGATCGCCGAGCTTGGCATCCA
Organism: uncultured Acetobacteraceae bacterium; assembly: GCA_964246785.1. Classification (GTDB taxonomy): domain Bacteria; phylum Pseudomonadota; class Alphaproteobacteria; order Acetobacterales; family Acetobacteraceae; genus LMUY01. The sequence goes on from CAXTRX010000039.1 coordinate 14,881, forward strand.
TCCAGGTGAGTTGCAGCCCAGGCACGCCGGCGCGGAGCAGGCCGTCCCGCGCATCCTGCCCAATGCCGAAGCGCGTGCCGGCGGTGTAGCCTTCAAGAATGGCGTGGCTGGCATCGCGCAGCCGGCCCATGACGGCACGGGACGCACCGCCCGCCTCGAACAACTCATGCACCGCCACGATGAACCACAGCGAGGCATCCACGGCGTTGTATTCCGGCGCAGCGCTGCCTTCCGGGAACCGGTTTGGCAGCATGCCCTCGCTGACATGCTCGGACCAGGCAAGCAGGATGTCAGCGGCCTCCTGCAACCGCCCGCGCGCGAGCAGCAGGCCGCGCATGGCGATGAAGGTGTCGCGGCCCCAGTCGGTGAACCAGGGAAACCCGGCGAGCACGGTTGGCCGGCCAAACCGTTTCGCAAGGTAGGCGTCGGCTGCCACATCCCGCGACGGACGCCGCCGCCGGGTCCGTTCCTGCGCCTCCAGCGTATCGGCGGGCGTGCTGCCCGGAGCGCCAGCACGCAACACCAGCGTCGCGGCCCGGCCCTGGGTGAGCGCCCACTCGAAGCGGCCCGGCGACGCAAGGTCCTCGCCATCGTTTAGGCCGCGCTCCTGTTCCAGCACGTAGCTAAAACCGCGATACCATTCCGGGTCCTGCACCCAGTCGAAGTCGCCGCGGGCGGTAATCGGCGGCACGTTCGGGTAAGGGAACCAGACCAAAGCCTCACCATCGCGCCTGGTGGCAAAGTCGAAGTCGGGGTTTTCCACATGCAGCGAATGGTATTCGCGCCCTGACAGCAGGGGCCGAACCACCAGGCGCAGGTCGTGGTCGCATGACCAACGCAACATGACGTCCTGCGTGGCGCGCGAGGTAAAGATCGACTGGCGGATCACCGTGCGGTCCGGCAGTTCGAACTCCCAGCTTGGCCAGGGCAGGTCGGTGAAGCTGGCGATACGGCGCGCGCCATCTGGGAAGATCACATCTGGGCGATAGCGTTGGCTGCTCAGTGCGAAACGGCCAGCGCCGGTGACCGCCCAAACCTCGATGCCGTTGACCAAAACAAAGCGGCCGCCGGTCGCACTGTCGGCGAGCAGGAGGGCGTGATAGCGGCGGGTGCGCACCAGACCCGCGGTTCCGGAGGCAAACCCGCCATGCCCGTCCGGCTCAAGCCATTCCGCTCGCAAGTCTTGCTCCGCCCGTAAGTCCATCCGGTCCCCTGCCGTTGCCGCGGTGCAAGATGCCGGACGGGCGAGCATGGGGGAAGGGTGCTGCGGTCGATTTCTACCGCAACTGCGAAGTCACACCATGGCACTCACCAACGAAGGCATCGATTTGTCGGACGCGTTGAGGTCTGGCGCAGGCTTGGAAGATAGGGCGTAGGCCGGACCTATCTGCCGCAGCCTCCGCATACTATCGACGCAAGATCTGCGGCGCCTCGCGCTGCAGCCAGGCGTAGAAGCTGTCGCCTGTCGTGTCGAAAGGGTCTGCAAACGCCGCTGCCAGGTCCGCACGCTCGCGGATGAGCAGCCGCGCCGCACGCGTGATCCGCTCGCCGTTGGAGAAGTGAGCGTAATGCCAGTAGTCTTTCGGCAGACCTGCCACCGCGTTGCCTTCCAACGCACGTTTATACCACTGCCAAATCTCGAACACCTCAGTATTTTCGCCCGCATAGCGCTCCGTCATGGTGTCGCCGACCGAGCCGATCTTGGTGAAGTGATAAAACTTCAGCGGTGATCCGTTCACGACGATGCCGCCGCCGTCAAAGCGAATGGTTCGCTGGCTTAAATTCCAACTGGCCGCGTTGCAGCCGGGATCGCGCTCAATATGCACCCGGTCGAACAGCCCGGGCACGAGATCGAAATACTTCTGGTCGGTGAACATGCCCCGATGCACGTCGTCGTAGCAGGCACGGTGGAGTTGGCGGGCCCACCAGTAGCCGAATGCGCGACCCACAGCGTCGTTGCGCACAGCTAAGAAGCCGAGGTTATAGGCTCCGTACAACAGGGAGGTGAGTTCGTTGTCGCGCAGCGCGAGTTCGGTATAATTCGGCGCAGACTGGTGCGGCGTGAGCACAATGGCCGCACTGTCGAGCCGGGCTAGAATGCCGTCGAGAGGGTGGAACACGGCGATATCCGGATCGAGATAGATGACCTTGTCGAAGCCGGCATCGAGCAGCTCGACCAGCATCTGGCCCTTTACCGCCGTGCAAGCCTCGACCAGGTCATGTTTGAACAGCCAGGCGCGCAGGCTCGGGATCGCCAGCGACTCGACCAAGGTAATCCGGTCGAAATCCGCGCTGGCGGCTGCGAGATCCAGCCCTTCCGGCGGCTGATCCACCAGCACAGCATGGATGGTCCAATCAGGATGCGCTTGTCGCACGGTTTGCGCCAGCAGCCGGGCCCGCGGCAGATAGCTGCAGGTGAAGCTGGTGAAGCAACACACTTGCGGCGGCCGCACTGGCGCCGTCATGACGTGAACCGCCCGGGCAGGCTGGCCGTCGTCCCCTGATGCAGCAAGCGGCCGCGCGGCCTTGGCGATTGGCGAGCAAGCCCGGCATAGCGCGCTGCCTCGCCACTGCCGAAAAACTCGATCACTCCCTCCGCCTGCGGGATGACCACGCCGCGGCCGAGGCGCCGCACCGTGTCCGCCACGTTGCCGCTGTCTGCCAGGCAGATCACGTCCGCACCGCCGGCAAGGGCCTCGAACGTGGTGTAGGAAAAGGTTTCCGGCCAGGGCGACAGCATCGCCACCAGGTCGATCTGCAACCCCGCCAATGCTGCTATCATCGCATCTGGTTGGTGCCGGGTCGTGGTCACGTCGCGGTGGTCGACGCCGGGCAAGACGGCCGCTGGATCGGGGCTGCCAAGATGGAACCAGCGATATTGCGGCGATTGCCCGCATTGCGCAACGAGGCTGCGCCAAATAGGCCAGCCCTTATTCGCCTTGGCGTGGCCCAGAAAGGCGACCCGAACTGGACCTGCTCGCACCGATGCCGGCGCGGGTTCGGTCAACAGCCGGCAATGCGGATGCACGGTGGTAGAGCGGTAGGGCAGGGCGGCTGCTTTCCAGGTCGTCAATGCGGCCGCAGAGGGCGCCACCACGTGGAACGGAACGGCCGCAAACAGCGCCCGTACCGAGGCCAGGTGCTCGGCGCGGGCTTTGCCATGGACGCAAACCCGGCAGGCCATGCTCTCCGGCAGGGGCGCGCCGCAGAAAGCGACGTCGTTGCGCAGCAGGTTGTAGCCGGCACAAATCGACGAGTAGTCGTGCAGCCAGAAATGGTTCTCCGTGCTGCCGCTTGCCTGCTGCAGCGCGAGCAATACTTCGATGCTATGGCCAAGCAGGCAGTGCACCAGGAACAGCCGGCGCTGTCCTGCATGGCGGCCCAGGCGATCAAACACGCTCACCAGGTCCCCCGACGTTGCCACTCCGAGCAGCCTGCCATCGAGCAGGAGGCTCAGCATGGAGCCGCGCTGTCCGTCATCGGCCAGCCGCAACTGTGGGTCGAGAGGCGAGATGTTGAGGTAGGCGATGCCTTGGCGCGCGAACTTGGCTTGCTCGTCGCACAGGAATAGCTGCAGCCCGCCGGTGACGCTTACGTAGCGATCGTGACCAACGGCTATGACCATACCTGCGGCCGCCTCCAACGCGGGCCGCAGCAGCACCTCCAGTTGCGCGGACGAGAGCACGCTGGCGAGTTCGAGGCGATGGCGAGCGTTGGCGGCCATAGCCGCCGGGCGGGCCTGCTCGATCACCTGACGGCGGTGGCCACCGGGAGGCTCCGGCAAGCGCCCTTCGGCCTTCCCAGCCACCAGGTAGTGCCAGAATGGATTGACCCGCCGGGCTGCCACGTCGGAGTTGGTGCTCAGGTAATAGGCGGTGTTGAACGTGGCGGTCGGGTTGCGGCCCTCCACCCAGCCGATCTGGCAATAGTGCACCACCGGGTCGGCGCCATGGGCCCGCACGTCGGGATAGCGCGCGAGATAGAAGTCACGGTCGAGGTGCTGGGCCATGCATTGCTGCACCGGGTCGGCAAACTGAGTGCCGACCACAGCCTTGATGCGGGGCCGAGGCAGTGGCTTAGCCGTGAGTGGAGCCAGGGTGAAGCTGGTGGTGCGCAGGGTTCCGCTCCGTCCGGGCTGGCCGGCCAGTCGCGTGGGGGCGAGTGCGGCATGCAGCAGCGGGTTCATGCGGCTCTGCTGCAGCGCGGGGTTGGCGTCCAGCGCGGTTTGGACTCGGAAGCACGGGCTCGGGTCGTGGCCCTCCAGCCAGCCGCGGTAGGCGAAATGCGCCACGGGGTCGAACTCGGCGCCCGGGTCGAAGCCAAGAGAGGCGATGTAGAACGGCAGATCGATCTTGGGCCGCAACAACGCCACCCAGTCGCCAACCGGGCGACCCAACGCCTGTTCGGCCACCTCCCTCGGCATGGCAGCCCGGTACACAGCGCGCCCTTCAGCCCGGCCGACGAGCAGGTAGTGGTAATAGGGGTTGATGCCGTGCGCATCCACATCCGGATGCGCCAACAGGTAGCTCGCGGTGTCGAAGCTGCGGTTCGGGTTGCGCCCCTCGCGCCAGCCATGGCGGCAGAAGTGGCTCAGGAGGTCTGCTGGGCCGCCGGTCACATCGGCATAGTTAGCGGCGTAAAGGGCCGCGTCGAACAGGGGGCCAATCAGCGACTGTTGGTGCTCTGGTGCCCAAACCGGCGGCGGGACGGCAACGATCGCCGTGGCTCGGGTGGCGCTGGTTGGGGAGTGCACTGCCATGTCAGTCCGTTGGAACGATGCCAAAATGAATACGTCGATCATGTTACAAGCTCAATGGCCTACATGCAAAAGTATGTGAAGCCATCGTCCACATCCGAATGCCACGGGACCTGGCCGCGCCGCGGCGGGCTTGCAGTCCACCCTCCCGGCGCTAGGGTGCGGCCCAAGCAGAAGGGACACACGGCAATGGCAGAGGGCGCTGCAGCGGAGGACCTGCTCTATCGGGTGGAGGGCGTGGTCGGCTACATCACCTTCAACCGTCCACAAGCCCGCAACGCCATGACGTTTGCCATGTACGACCGGCTTATCGAGATTTGCAGCGAGGCTGGCTCCGACCCCAACCTGCGCGCCATCATCGTCACCGGCGCGGGCGACAAGGCGTTCGCGTCAGGCACCGACATCACCCAATTCCGCGCCTTCACCACGCCAGAGGACGCGCTTGGCTACGAGGCGAGGATCGACCGCGTGCTGAACGCCATCGAGCGCTGCCGGATCCCCACGATCGCTGCAATCGCCGGCGCCTGCACCGGGGGCGGCGCGGCCATCGCCGCGGCCTGCGACCTGCGGATTGCCGCCCGCGGCGCCCGCTTTGGCTTCCCCGTCGCCCGAACCCTGGGCAATTGCCTGTCGATGTCGAACTACGTCCGGTTCTCCGCCCTGGTTGGCCCGGCGGCGGTCAAGGAGATGATCTTCACCGCCCGCCTGCTCGAGGTCGACGAGGCCAAGCATGTCGGCCTGATCAGCGAAGTCCTGGAGGACCGGGCGGCACTGGACACCAGGGCGCAGGCGCTGGCCGGCCATATCGCAACGCTGGCGCCGCTCACGCTACGGGCCACCAAGGAGGCGCTGCGCCGGATCAAGGAGCGCATGCAGCCCGAGGAAGGGCGGGACCTGATCGTAAGCTGCTATATGAGCGAGGATTTCCGCGAAGGAATGGACGCCTTCCTGACCAAGCGGACACCGCATTGGCAGGGCAAGTAGGGTCGCGCCGTGAAGGAAGGTCTGCCCAGCCTTGCCGTCGCCGGGCCGATTGCCACCATCCAGCTCAACCGCCCCGCCGTGCACAACCGGCTGGAGCCGGAGGACTTGGCCGAGTTCAGCCGCCTGTTAGATGCCGTCGACACCGACCCGGCGTTGCGCGCGCTGGTGATGACCGCAACCGGTGTGTCGTTCTCCTCCGGCTTCAACATTGGCAAGATCGGCAGCCCGGACAGCGCAGATGGTGTGGTCTCGTTCGAACAGGTGGCCGACCGTTTGGAGCGTCTGGCGCTGCCGACAATCTGCGCGCTGAACGGCAGCGTCTATGGCGGCTCGACCGACTTGGCGCTGGCCTGCGATTTCCGCATCGGTGTGCAGGGCATGGTGCTGGTGATGCCGGCGGCCCGGCTCGGGCTGCACTATTATAGCGGCGGGCTGCGGCGGTACGTGGCTCGGCTGGGCGTGGGTGCCGCGAAACGGCTGTTCCTGACCGCCGCCAAGCAAGACGCGGCGGAGCTGGTGCGCATCGGCTACCTGGACGAGGCGGTGGCACCCGAGGCGCTCATGCCCCGCGCCCTGGCGCTCGCCGCCACATTGGCCGCCAACGCGCCGCTTGCGGTGCAGGGCATGAAGCGCTGCCTCAACGATATCGCCCGTGGAGAGAGCGACCCAGCGGTGATTGAGGCCTACGTGGCTCGCAGCCGGCAGTCGGCCGACCTGCGCGAGGGCCAGGCCGCCTGGCTTGAGAAGCGCCAGCCGGTGTTCACCGGTCGTTAACGCACAAGGACCTCGCAGATGATCAAGTTCTACTACAACTTGGCACCAAACCCGATGAAAGTGGCCCTGTTCTTGGAGGAGGCGGGGATAGACTACGAGCCCATCCCCGTCGACACCCGCAAGGGCGAGCAGCATGACCCGGCGTTCACCGCAATCAACCCGAACGCCAAGCTGCCGGCGATCGTGGATGGCCCAACCACGGTGTTCGATAGCAACGCCATCCTGCTCTACCTCGCCGAGAAGACCGGCCGGTTCGCGCCGGCCAGCACGCCGGCGGCGAAGGCCGAGCTGCTATCCTGGATGATGTTCATTGCCACGGGCGTCGGGCCCTATTTCGGTCAGTGCGTGCATTTCCGCCATTACGCGCCCGAGCCGAAGGACTACGCAATCACCCGCTACCTGTTCGAGGCCAAGCGGCACTTGGGCATCCTGGACCAACGTCTGGGGTCGCGCGAATGGTTGCTGGGCAGCGACTACAGCATTGTCGACATGGCATTTTGGGGTTGGGGGCGCCTGGTGCCGTTCGTGATCGGCGCTGGCGCAACCGACATGGCGGCTTGGGAGCCCTATCCCAGCGTGAGGCGCCTGATGGAGGCGGTCGATGCCCGGCCAGCCGCGGCCAAAGTTGAGGCCCTGCGCAAGCGCCATGCCTTCAAGACTGAATTTGATGAAATGGCCCGGCGGGCGGCGTTCCCCTCCTGGGCCGCCTAGACGGGCATTTGCTAGGGAGCCAACCATTGGCTATGCAAGGGTCCTCCCTCGAGCAGTCAGGCCAAATGTGCCCAAGCCTTTCGACGTGCGAAGCTCCGTTTGCGTGTTTTAGTAACCGGCGCAGCCGGGCTGGTGGGACGTGAGCTCTGCCGCCGGTTGGCTGTCGGCGGGCATGGTGTGGTGGCACTTCTGCGCCGCAACCGAGCCATCGCCAGCAACGATGGCGTGCCCGTGCCCACCTGTGTCTGGGCAGGTGAGCTAGCCCGCCCGGGCGAGGTAGTGGCGTTGACGGGCGACGTAACGCAACCAGACCTGGCGCTGGACCGCACGACGATCTCGCAACTCATGCCCGGGCTGGACTTGGTCATCCATTGCGCGGCGGTGACCGGGTTCAATCTCGATCCGGCGCTCTACCAGCGTGTCAACGTAGGCGGCGTTGCCCATGCGCTGGCTGTTGCGGGCCAGCGGCGGATACCGTTCCTTCATGTCAGCACCGCCTATGTCTGTGGTGAGCGGGACGGCGTGATTGCTGAGGCGCCAGCGGCGGGCGGGCTGTTTGCCAATGGCTACGAGTCGAGCAAGGCCGCGGGCGAAGCGCTTGTGCTCGCAGCAGCGCGGGCAGGACTGCCGGTTGCCATCGCCCGTCCCTCCATCATCGCCGGGGACTCGCAGGATGGCGCCATCGGCGAGTTCACCAATCTCTACCAGCTCCTGCGCCTGGTCACCGAAGGCCGGGTCGCCTGCCTTCCCGCCACGGCGGAGGCCTCGCTTGACCTGGTTCCAATCGACCATGTGGTGGCGTCGCTGATTGATATCGCCGAGCGCATGCCACGCGCCTGCGGCCAGGTCTTTCATGTCGCCTCCGGGCGTCCGGTCCCGGTTGCCGCCCTCGCACCGGTGCTGCTGGGCTATAAGCAGCTTTGTGTCCCGAGCTTTGTGGATCCGGGCAATTTCAACACCAGTGGGCTGACGCTGCGCGAAAAATGGGTGGCCGAGCAGGTGACTGGCGTGTTTGCCACCTATCTGCGGCGCAATCCACTGTTCGAAACGGCGAACTTGCGCGCCCTGAGCGGCCGTATCTGTCCCTCGACGGAAGCGCCCTACCTGCGCCGGCTGTTGGGCTATGCGCTGATGCGCGGTTATCTGGCGGCTTGCCCCCGCAAAGCCCAGCAGACGTCGGCGTAGCGGGGGTGCGCCACGGACCTGCCAAGGCCCATTCCTCCGCTCTGACGCAACGAGGGTCTAGAGCAAGTTCGCTTCTGGTAGGCGAACCGAACTTGCTCTAACTCTTTGGTTTAAAGGCGGATTCACGCTTCAGGCTGATTGAACCTGAAGCGATCAGGCTCTAGGGTCCAGACTCATTCAGGTCCACCACATGACGACGGCTGCGAGTGCGACG
>CAXTRX010000040.1:0-5648 GCA_964246785.1 uncultured Acetobacteraceae bacterium
CTGCCGATGGCGCCCCGTTGGCCATGGACCCGCGCTGCGCCGACGCAATCCCTGCGCCCACGCAAGACCTGAAGCGCTCTGGACTTCGCTTGGTTGCCGCGTAGCTCACGGTGTTCTAACCGCTGGCTGGATCAACTCCAGCCATCGGCGAGGACACCTCGTCAGTCTGGCGTCATCGCAAAAGGGCCCGGCCACTTCAATGCGATTGCGGTCGGCGTCACGAAGCCCGTGTCAGCGCGAGAACCATAGCACCGAACCAATCCAAAGCCTGGCCGGCAATCGGGTCGCGACAAAGGCCGTAACGGCTGCTTGACCCAGGCGAAGCTGCCGCTACACACATCGGCGACCACGGTGTTGGCGACCCTATTCGGCGTCCTCACCATTTCGCCGGGGGTCCAACGCGCGCCAGTCGCATTCCGGAGCACTTGCCGGACGCTCAGCAAAGCCGGCGAGTTCCGTCGCACTGCGCCAAGCGCCCTCGGGTTGATCAACAATCTCCGCATCTTCACCAAAGCTAAACCACGCGTTCAACACGTCGCGGTCAGTAAAGCCCGGCGCACGGCACCGCTCTACACTGTCGCGGACATAGGCCCGGGCGAACGCATTGGCCTGCATCAAGGTGGGAAAGCCCGCCACCTCCTCCAGCAGCCTGTCCTCTGACGCGCCCGACAAGTCTAGTATCCGCACTCGCCAGCCGCCAGGCGGAGCAAAAAGGTCGCTCATCGCGTTCAGTCCAGCCGGTTTCCAGGCGCCGTCACAGCGCGGCTTGCACAGGGCCCGCACGTTTGCGGTCGCCATTGCGCCGGAGCAAGAACTCGCGGCCGACCTTCACGCGAGCCTCCCCCTGGTAGTCGACGATGTCCGCGGTGGCATAAGTCTCCGACCAGGCATCGGGCAAGAAGCTGCCGGTGCCAATGACATCGATCGGGGCATGCGCATCGGCCATAACCCGGCACTTCTCCACGTTGAAGCCCGACGACGCGACAATCCGCACCGCCGGAAAGCCAGCCTCATCAAGCGCCTCCCGCACACGCCACACGGCCGACGCCGACACGCCCGTGCCCACGAGGTAACGCAGCTCGATGTCGCTGCGGTAGCGGCGGATCGCGCCGGGGGCGTGACGCTCAAGTGCCGCGTAGCTTTCCGCCGGGTCCAGCCCTTCCAGGAAGCGTCCACCATGAGTGTCGAGCCGCACCGAAAGCCGCCCGGACGCGGCCAATTCAGGAAAGCGCCGGCAAACGGCCAGGCCATCGGTGATCTCGCGGCCGAAATAGTCGGTTAGCACCGTGAGTGGCTGGTTGGGAAAGGTCTCAACGAACATCTCCGCCGCCCGCACCGTGGAGCCGGCATAGCCGATCAAGGCGTGCGGCATGGTTCCCACACCATGCGGCTGGCCGAACCAATGTGCGGTCAGCTCGGTCGCGGTGCCGATGAAGCCGCGCGCGCCTTCACGCTGCGCTGCCGCACTGCCAACGGACGCGGCATAGCCCATGAGGTCCTGCATTTCGGCGCCCGCGCAATGCCGTGCGTCCATCGCCAGAAAACCCACCTGCGGCAGGGCGTTGCACATCTGGTAGGCGTTGTGCGCCGCCACGCACGGTGGGCCGAGTTTTTGCAGCATGATCGTTTCGCAGTTCGACAGATGCTGGAACGACCCGGTGACGTATACCAGCGGCTCGCCAGCCCCAACCCAAGTGCCTTCGGGATGCGTTACGTCCAATCCGACCGCAAAACCCTGCTCATCGGCGACCGTGTGCAGCCAATCAACCATCATCCGCGGCGCAGACACCACGGGACGGCGTAGAAACACCGCATAGGTCACCCGCTTGTCGCCAAACCGGGCGATGATCTCACGCGTGCGATTGAAGTAGGCGTCGGTCCGGTTCGCAATGTCGTCCGTCAGGCGCATGGCGTTCGCTCCGTGCTACTCGGCTGCCACCGATGGGGCAGCACGGGGCAGCCGGCGGGCCTTGAGTTCTTCGGCCAACAAAAACGCAAGCTCCAACGACTGCTCGGCGTTCAGGCGGGGGTCGCAGAACGTCTCGTAGCGATTGGCGAGGTCGGCCTCGGTGACGGCGCGGGCGCCGCCGACGCATTCGGTGACGTTGCTGCCGGTCATCTCCACATGCACGCCGCCGGCTCGGCTATCCTCCCCAGCATGCACGTCGAAGAAGCTGCGCACCTCCGACAGGATGGCGTCGAACGAGCGGGTCTTGACGTTGTTCGCCGTTGTCAGGGTGTTGCCATGCATAGGATCGCACAGCCACAGCACGCGCCGCCCCTCCGCGCGCACGGCACGCACCAGCGGCGGCAGCTTCTGTGCCACGTGCTGTGCCCCCATGCGGCTGATCAGCGTGATGCGGCCGGGCTCGTCGGCCGGGTTTAGCAACTCGATCAGTCTCAGTAGGTCGGCGATCGGTGTCGTCGGCCCGACCTTGATGCCGATAGGGTTGCGCACGCCGCGCAGGAACTCGGCATGGGCGCCGTCCGGCTGGCGAGTGCGGTCACCGACCCAGAGAAAATGCGCCGAGCAGCCGTACCAATCGCCCGTCAGCGAATCAACCCGCGTCAGCGCCTGCTCATACGGGAGCAGCAATGCCTCGTGGCTGGTGAAGAACTCGGTCTCGCGGACTTGCGGCGTGCTGGTCCCCGTCATACCGCAGGCGCCCATGAAGCCGAGCGTCTCTTCAATCCGGTCAGCCAGATCCTGGTAGCGGCCGGCCAGAGGCGAGCGCGCGGCAAAGGACAGGTTCCAGCGATGCACCTCGTGCAGGTCGGCATAGCCGCCGGTGGCGAAGGCACGCAGCAGGTTGAGCGTGCCCGCTGACTGGAAGTAGCCGGTTTCCATGCGCGCCGGGTCCGGTACCCGGTCGGCTGCGGTGAACGCCGGGCCATTGATCGTGTCGCCGCGGTAGGAGGGCAGGGTGGCGCCACCTTGGGTCTCCAGATCCGACGAGCGCGGCTTGGCATATTGCCCGGCGATGCGCCCGAGCTTGACCACCGGAACGCCCCCGCCAAAGGTCAGCACAACGGCCATTTGCAACAGCACGCGGAATGTGTCGCGGATGCTATTGGCGTTGAAATCGCTGAAGCTTTCCGCGCAGGCGCCGCCTTGTAGCACGAACGCGTGGCCCTCCGCCGCCTGCGCCAGCGCAGCCTTGAGGCGCCGCGCCTCACCTGCAAAAACCAGGGGTGGATAGCTCGCCAGGCGCTGTTCCACCGCGGCGAGGGCCGCCGGGTCGGGATAGCTCGGGTTCTGCTGGATCGGCTGGTTGCGCCAAGACGCGGGTGACCAGTTTGGCATCGTGGTGTCTCCTCGGCGTCCAATTAACCACCAAACCGGCCAGACCGGCTAGGTGTGTGGCGCTGATTACCAAGGTCGGCAGCCAGTGTTATGGCATGCGTTTCACCTGCCACGTTCCCTCAGCGTATTCGCTGATCGTGCGGTCCGACGAGAACCAGGCCATGTTCGCGGTGTTCAGCACGGCCGAGCGCCACCAGGCTTCCGGGTCCAGCCATTTCGCGTCGACCTCCTCCTGGGCGCGGTCGTAGGCGGCGAAATCGGCGCAGGTAAAGAACGCGTCGCCGAACTCGAGGCGGTCGGCCAGCGCGGTGTAGCGGGTGGGCTCCTCAGGGCTGAACAAACCGCTGCGCAGGCCGTCGAGCACGGCGCGCAGGGCTGGGCAGGCGTCGACCGCGGTGGTCGCGGCCAGTCCGATGCTGCTCCGGCGTGCCTCCACTTCATCGGCCGTCATGCCGAAGATGAACATGTTCTCGGCGCCGACCCGCTCGCGGATCTCCACATTGGCTCCGTCCAGCGTGCCGATGGTGAGCGCGCCATTCAGCGCCAGCTTCATGTTGCCGGTGCCGCTGGCCTCCATGCCGGCCGTGCTAATCTGCTCGGACAGGTCGGCCGCTGGGATCAGCATCTCGGCCAAGCTCACGTTGTAGTTCGGCATGAACACCACCTGCAGCAGGCCTCGCACCGTCGGGTCCTCATTGACCACCTTGGCCACGTCATGCACCAGCCGGATGATGTGCTTGGCCACCACGTAGGAGGGCGCGGCCTTGCCGGCGAAGAACTTCACCCGGGGGCGCCAGTCGCGGGTCGGCTGCGCGCGAATGGCGTTGTACTGAGAGATGGCGTGCAGTATGTTCATCAATTGGCGCTTGTATTCGTGGATGCGCTTGATCTGCACATCGAACAGTGCCTCTGGATTGACCTGGATCCCGGTCTGCGCGGCGGCCAGACGCATCATGGCTTCCTTGCGCGGGCGGCGCTGGGCGCGGAAGGCCTCGCGGAACCCGGCGTCGTCCGCATACGGTACCAGGTCGGACAAGGCCGCTGGATCCGCCAGCACCCGCTCGCCCAAGGTGTCCACCAGCAGCCGGGTCAGCCCTGGGTTGGTCTGATGCAGCCAGCGGCGGAAGGTGATGCCATTGGTGCGGTTGACGATGCGGCCGCCAACCGCGGCATCGAGCTCCCGAAAGGTGGTGCGGCGCATCAGGTCGGTATGCAGGGCCGAGACGCCATTGACCGAATGGCTGCCAAGGAACGCCAGGTGGCCCATGCGCACGCGCCGCCCATTGCTTTCGTCAACCAGGCTGAGTGCGGCCAGCAGCCGGTCGTCGGCGCCGCTGGCCCGTTGGCTGTCGAGGTGGCGGGCGTTGAGCAGGTAGATGATCTGCATGTGGCGCGGCAGCAAACGCTCGAGCAACAGCACCGGCCACACTTCCAAGGCTTCCGGCAGCAGCGTGTGGTTGGTGTAGCTGAAGCAAGCCTGGGTGATCGCCCAGGCTTCATCCCAGCCGAACCCATAATTGTCGAGCAACAGCCGCATCAACTCGGCAATGCCGATCGCCGGGTGGGTGTCGTTGAGCTGGATCGCCACGTGGTCCGCCAGGTTGCGAAGCGTATCGTGCTCAACCAGGTGGCGGCGGATCATGTCCTGCAGGCTGGCGGACGCGAAGAAATACTCCTGCCGCAGGCGGAGTTCCTGCCCGGCCTGGCTGTCATCGCCGGGGTAGAGGACGCGGCTGATTGCTTCCGCCCGCACCCGGTCGGTCAGGGCGCCCACATGGTCCCCGCGGTTGAACGCATCCAGCGCCAGCGCGTCGGTGGCTCGCGCCGACCAAAGCCGCAACGTGTTGGCGTGCTTGCCGCCATAGCCCACGATGGGCGTGTCGAAGGCGACGGCGGAGAGCGTTTCCCCCGGGAGCCAGTGGTACGTCATGCGGCCTGCCTCGTTGCTGGCCTGAACGCTGCCGCCAAAGCCGATCCGGTAGGAGAGTTCTGGCCGTTGGAACTCCCACGGGTTGCCGGAGGTCAGCCACTCTTCCGGCTGCTCCTTCTGCCATCCGTCCACCATCACCTGTCGGAACAATCCATGGTCATATCGGATGCCGTAGCCGAACGCCGGTATGCCGAGCGTGGCCATGCTTTCCATGAAGCAGGCTGCGAGGCGACCAAGCCCGCCATTGCCGAGTGCGGCATCCGGCTCTTGGCTGCGCACCTGATCGAGGTCGATGCCCTCAATTTGCAGTGCTGCGCGGAGCGGCTCAATCAGCCCCAGGTTGCCCGCAGCGTCGAACAGCAGCCGGCCGATCAGGAACTCGAGCGCCAGATAGTGCACCCGCTTGGCCTTGTT
>CAXTRX010000040.1:5658-6516 GCA_964246785.1 uncultured Acetobacteraceae bacterium
CCAGTCGCGTTGGCTGGCGCGATTGGGCGTTTTGCCGATGGCGTAGCGCAGCTTTGCGACCACGGCGGCGTGCAGTGCCTCCGCGCTGTTGGCCGCAAACACCTTGGCTTGCGGCTCGACGGGATGGTCCATGTGGTGATCTCCGGCCATGAGCGTCTCTGTTATGGCACACAAGCTTCATCACGGTTAGGCTCGGGTCACGCAATCGAGATCAATAACGCCCGGCTCACACCATGCGGGTTTCGTTGCGGCAGGCCACTGTCTCTGCCAGAATCCTACTACGCCGTGGCGCGGCCGTGGCACGGCCTTACCAGGTCGCGGCCGCGGAAACTGCCACTCCCTTGCGGTGTCTTGCCGCACTATATGCGCTCGGCTGAGGAGCATAAGTTCATGCGTTGCCACCGCCTTTGCCTTGCTGTCCTGATGGTTGCCATCGTAGCGCTGGCGCCGGCTGCGTCCTGGGCGCGGCTTGGCGGCGGTTCGTCGTTCGGCAGCCGGGGCAGTCAGACCTACTCTGCACCGCCGTCCACCAATACGGCGCCCTATTCAGCCGCACCCATGCAAAGAAGCCTGACGCCCTATCCGAGCCAAAACTATGGCGCACCGGCACCGGGGCTTCAGGGCGGCTTCGGGAGCGGCTACAGTGGACGCAGTGCGTTCAGCTCAGGTCTGCTGGGCGGGTTGCTGGGCGCAGGCATCGGCGGGTTGCTGTTCGGCCATGGCTTGTTCGGCGGCATGCACGGCGGCGGCAGCCTGATCGGCCTGCTGCTTCAATTGGCGTTGCTCTACTTCGTCGGCCGCTGGCTCTACCGGGCGTTTTTCAGCGGCCAGGCAATGTTTGCCGGCGGGGTCCGGGGC
>CAXTRX010000040.1:6526-23252 GCA_964246785.1 uncultured Acetobacteraceae bacterium
GGGGTTTTTCCCGGGCCCCGTATAGGTTGGCGGGGGGGGCCGGGGGGGGCCCCCCGGTGTCTGGCGGGATGCCCGGCGCAGCTGCGACCGGTGGGCGGCAGGGTCGCGCCGGGCCACCCACTATCGCCATCCAACCCGCTGATTATGATGCTTTCGAGGCCTTGCTGAAGGGCATGCAGGCTGCCTGGAGCGCGCAGGATCTCGACGCCCTGCGCTCGGTCGCGACGCCGGAAATGACCAGCTACTTCGGCGAGCAACTCGCCGAGCTGCGCAGCCGCGGCTGGCGCAACACCGTGTCTGACGTCCAGTTGCTCAAAGGCGATTTGGCGCAGGCGTGGTCGGAAGGCCGCCGGGAGTATGCCACCGTCGCGATGCAGTTCTCCATGGTGGACGTGACCCGGGACGGCGATGGCCGCGTGGTCGATGGCAGCCCGACCGAACGCCAGTTAGTGACCGAGCTATGGACATTCATGCGCAGCCCGGGCGGACGCTGGCTGCTCTCGGCAATCCAGCAGGCGCGCTAGCTTTTTGGCGCAGAACCGAAGGCCGGAGGCATAAGGCGGCTACTGGAACGGCAGGTAGCGCAAGCTGAACATGACGGTGTTCTCGTCGGTGCCATTGTTCCCCCCGCCACCTGCCGCCGGCACGCCCTTGAATATCGTGCGCCGGGTGTAGGAATACTGCGCGCCCGCCTCAACCGTGCCGAAACCACCCTGGAAGAACCGCCACCAGCCGCCAACCGTCCCCTGGGTGACGCCTGACGTATTGCCCGTGCAAGTCGCCGTGCTGAGCTCCACGTCACAGCCCGCATTGACATAGAGCGGGTTGCCATAGCCATACGCCTTGCCCCCAGCGTCGAAGGATTTGGCGCCAATCTGCTCCGTGCCGCCGTAGCCATAGAGGTCGATGCTGGCGGCCGGGTGTCCGACAAAGCCGATCAGCGCCGCCACTTCCGGCAGCGGATCGGGCGCACCGTCGCGGCCGATGGTGGCATCGGGGAGCTGGCTGGTGCCGTAGCGGCCGATGCCGTAGCCCGCCAGGCCACGCCCTTCAAAGCTCAACCGGCTGCCAAGGATGGGCAAGATGAAGCCGCCGCCGACACCGCCCGCCAATCGCGTGTTCGCATGCCCGTTGCCCACGACGCTGACCCGGTCTTGGAAGAACCGTGCCAGGCCGAACAGTTCGTAATGGCCGTAACCTGGATCGGCCGTTGCCTTCACGATCACGTCCGGAGCGATATCCGTGCTGTAGGAGGCACTTGGGTCCAGCTGTGAAATGCCCGTGTTGTTATAGTTGGCCGTGCCCAGGTCCACCCCAGCGCCGTTGCTGCCGACCGAGTAGACCGTCTGCGGGCTTTCCAGCGACACAGCGAGGAAGAACTTGCTGTCGCCAAACCCTTTGGCCACGCGGAGCTGCGGTTGCCGCGCCCAGACGAAGCCCGGCACATACTGCGCGTCGATGGTGAGCGGAACGTCTTCCTGGTGCGGGGTGACGCCCTGCTTGAACATGGTGGCCAAGCTCCACGACTGGCCGCCCAGCGCATGCAGGTCCAAGGCATCATTGTCATAACTGACATAGGCTTGGCGCAAACGTGGGTTGTAGCTGTTGCTCTCGTTGCTGTTGGCTGTGCCGGCGGCGCCGAGCAGATCGAGTTCGGCATAGGCCTCCAGGTGCTCACCCGGGCTGATATCGCCATGCATCAGCATCGAGAACCGGCTTTGCTGCGACGTGAGCCGGAATTCGTTCTCGTGATGTTCCTGGCTTTGCCCGAAGGGGATCGCGTTCCAGTTGGAGCCGATGCTGGTGGTCTCGTTGCGCGACCTGAACAGGCTTTCAAGCGCCACGAAGCCGCCGAGCTGGATGGTCAAGCCGCCGACGTGGAAGGTGCCGAGCGGGCCAGTGCCACCCGCGTTCTGGGAACTGGCGCTGGCCGCGGCGCCATTGATGTTGAGCGAGGTCCAATCCGTCTTGGGCGAGGCATAGTCTGGATTGGCTGGGCCTAGCCCGACGCCGAGCGCCAGATTGTTGCCGCCGCGCCCGTTGCCCGGCTGGAACCCGCCCGGCGGCGGCAGGCTCGCCACCGTCGCCTGCGTCTGTTCGGCGGTGGCGCGGGCTTTGTCGGCGGCATCCTGCGCGGCTTTGATTTGGGCGTCCTTGGCTGCCATCTCGCGCTTGACGCGGGCGAGCTGCTCGTTCAGCGCACGGATTTGGGTCTGGATGGATTCGATCTGGCTGGCGGACTGCGCGAGGGCTGGCGCCGCGTGCAGCGCAAGCAACGCCGCTCCACCGGCAAGAACACCGCGTAACCCGCCACCTTGTCGCATCAACCGTGCCCTGTCTTTCGCTGCCAGGGCGCTATAGCCGGCGCCTCCGGTCATCGATGTCGCACAGCGATGACAGCAAAATGACAGGAACAGGCTGTGGTAAAAACGTGACGCTTTTTGCTGGTGCGCCAGTGCTGGCGCCGAGGCGCCGCCGCGCTTTATGCTGGCCCGATGCGCATTGCCACGGCTGACCTCCTCGACCCCGATCCGACCTGCACGGAGCTGCTCGCCCGCCGCCCTGCCTTGCGGCTGGACGCGATGGATGGGCTGCTGTTTGAAGGGGTGCCGCTCGCGGCCATTGCCGAGGCAGTTGGCACACCGGCTTGGGTGATCTCCGCCGGTACCCTGCGCGCCCGCTTGGCCCGCCTGCAGCGGGCATTCGGCCCACTCGGCGCGCATGTGCACTACGCGGTCAAGGCCAACGACCATCTCGCTGTGCTGCGCCTGATGGCGGCGGGCGGCGCCGGGGCGGACGTGGTCAGCGGCGGCGAGCTGCGGCGGGCGCTGCTGGTAGGCGTGGCGCCGGACCGGATCGTGTTCTCCGGCGTCGGCAAGAGCATGGCCGAGCTCGCATTGGCCGCCGCCAGCGGCATTGCACAAGTAAACGTGGAGAGCGCCGCGGAGCTCGACATGGTGGCCGCCGCCGCGGGGGGCCAGCCAGTGCGCGTGGCGCTGCGGGTCAACCCGGACGTGGACGCCGGCACGCATGCCAAGATCACGACGGGCCGGGCCGATAACAAGTTTGGCATTGGGCTGGCGGACGTGCTGCCGCTCTATGCCCGCGCTGCCAGCCTGCCCGGCGTCGAGCCGGTGGGCTTGGCCGTCCATATCGGCAGCCAGATCGAGGTGGCCGCGCCGTTCCGTGCCGCGTTCACCGCATTGGCCGAGCAGGTCGTAGCATTGCGGGCGAGCGGCCATGCGGTGCGCGTGGTGGATTGCGGCGGCGGCTTGGGGATCAGCTACCGCGACGAGCCCGAGGGCGACCCGCGGGCGCTGGCGGGCGCCATGGCACGGGCGTTTGGCGGGTTGGACCTTCGGTTGATGGTCGAGCCGGGCCGGTGGCTGGCTGGACCCGCCGGGTTGCTGCTGGCCAGCGTGGTGCTTGAGAAGACGGCGGGGGAGCGCCGCTTCGTGGTGCTGGATGCCGCCATGAACGACCTGGTGCGCCCGGCCATGTATGATGCCTGGCACGGCATCGTTCCGCTGGCGGCGGCCGACGCCGCGGCGCCGCACAGCCTGGCCGACGTGGTGGGCCCCGTTTGTGAAACCGGGGACACCTTCGCGCGACAACGCGCCTTGCCGCCGCTGCGCCCGCACGCGCGTGTGGCGATCCTGGACACGGGTGCGTATGGTTCGGTCATGAGCTCCACCTACAATGCCCGGCCGCTCGCGGCCCAGGTCCTGGTGGATGGCGGACGTTGGGCCGTCATCCGTGCGCGTCAGCCGGTCGAGGCGCTTTGGGCAGGCGAGACCATCCCGGAGTGGCTGACACCATGAGCGACGCGATGCGCGACCTGCAGGCGCGGCTGGCGCGCAGCCGGGCACGCTCCCGGCGCGTGTTGTGGCTGGAGCGGGTATGGCCCTCGCTGTGGCCAGCGCTGACCCTGTTGGGTGCCTGGCTGGTGGCGGCGCTGTTTGACCTGCCCTCGCTGTTACCGCCCGCCTGGCACCTTGCCCTGGAGGCGCTTGTGTTGGCGGCCACGCTGGCGCTGCTCGGGCGTGGCTTGCGGCCAATGACCCGGCCCACCGACGCAGAGGTCGACCGGCGGCTGGAGAGCGCCACCGGCCTGCGCCACCGGCCGCTGGTGACCATTGCCGACAAGCCCGCGGCCATTGACGCCTCCAGCACCGCGCTGTGGCAAGCCCATGTCGAGCGGGCGCGGGCTGACGTGTCGCGGCTGCGCGTTGGCTGGCCGCATCCCGGCCTCCCGCAGCGCGACGTGCGGGCAACGCGGGCGGTGCTGGCGCTGCTGCTGGTGGCCGGGGTGGTGATCGCCGGGCCGGAGGCCCTGCCGCGGATTTGGCGCTCGCTATGGCCAGGCCTGCCGCAAGGCCCGACCACTCCGGCGCCGGAGTTGCAGGCCTGGCTTACCCCGCCATCCTACACCGGCCAACCGCCGCTGTTCCTGCGCGCTGACACGCCTGCAGTCGCCGTGCCCACTGGCTCGCACTTGACGGCAAGCCTGACTGGAGGCACTGGCGCGCCAAGCTTGAGCTTTGCTGGCCAAACCGCTGAGTTTACAGCGCTCGATGCGCAGAGCTGGCAGGCCGAGCGGGAAGTCGGGCAGAGCGGCACGCTTTCGGTATTCCGCCATGGCCACCCACAAGGCACCTGGGACCTGACGGCCATACCGGATGCGCCGCCTACGGTCGCCTGGGCCGACCCGCCCGGACCAGGCCAGGATCAACGCCGCCTGCAAACCCGCCTGCCTTGGACCGCGACGGACGATTACGGTGTGGTATCGTTGCAGGCCGAACTGCGGTTGCGCGATCGCCCGGCGGCCGCGCCGCTCGCCATCAACATCCCCGTCCCCGGCGGTGCCGCCAAGTCGGCGCATGGCGTGGCCTCGCAGGAGCTGATCGCCTATCCCTGGGCCGGTCTGCCGGTGGTGGCGATCTTGGTGGCCAAGGATGCGCCGGGCCAGCGCGCAACCAGCGCCGCCGTAGGGTTCACGCTGCCGGAGCGCACGTTCAAGAATGCGCTCGCCCGCGCCCTGATCGACATCCGCAAGCGCCTCAGCCTGCAGCCTGACCAGCACGCCCAGGCCGCCTCGGACCTTGCCGCGCTTGCCGATGAGCCTGACGCATTCGACAACAATGCCGGCATCTTCCTGACGCTGAGCACCACCGCCAAGCAGCTCGACCGTAGCGGCGAGCCCAACGATGTGGCGGAGGCGCAGAGCCGGCTGTGGTCGCTGGCCCTGCAGCTTGAGGACGACGCGGTGGCGCGCACCGCTCAGGCCGTGCAGTCCGCGCGCAATGCGTTGCAGCAGAGCGTGCAGAAGGGCGACAAGTCCGATATCGAGAAGAAGGCTGAGGCGTTGCGGCGCGAAATCCAGCGCCACCTCCAGGCTCTTGCCGAGCAGGCCAAGCGCGACGGCACGCTGATGCCGTTCGACCCGTCGACGCGGACGCTGGCACAGCAGGATTTCGACAAGCTGACCCGCGAGATGCAGCAAGCCGCCCGGGACGGACGCATGGACGAGGCGCAGGATAAGCTGCAACAGCTGCAGCGTATGCTCGACCAGCTCAAGCAGGCAGAGGCCAACCCGAGCGGCGACCGCAAGCAGGCCCGGCAGCAGCGCCAGCGCGGCCAGCAGCAGATGGGTGCTGCGGAGGACATGATCGCCCGCGAAGGCAGCATGAAGGAGCGGGCAGGGCAGCGTGCGCAACCGTCCAGCCCCGCACCAGCGCCTGAGCCGCCGCAAGCCCAAGCCGCTCCGGCCAGCCCGCCAGACGCCATGGCTAGCCGGGACCAGGATGGCCGGCAGCAGCGTGCCTTGCGACGAGCGCTTGGCCAGATGATGCAGAACTTCGGCGATCTCACGGGTAAAATCCCGGATCAGCTCAGCCAGGCCGATATCGCCATGGATCAGGCCAACCAGGCATTGTCCGCCGGCCGCGACGCCGACGCCGGCGCCGCTGACCAGCGTGCGATTGACGCGTTGAAGCAGGGCGAGCAGCAGATGAGCCAGCAAATGGCCAGTTCGCTCGGCATTTCAGTGCAGCCGGGCGAGGGCGAGGGCCAGGGCGGCGGACCCGGCGATCAGATGACCCAGGACGACGGCCAGGGCGACGAGAACGGCCAGGCGCATGGCCCGCGCGACGCCGACAACGGTCCGGACGGACAGCCGGACAATGCTCAGGGCACGCAGCGCGACCCGCTGGGACGCCCGTTGCAGGACGGCACCTCCGGGCGGGCAGATGGCGGCGATGTCCATGTTCCTGACCAGATGGAAGCCGCCCGCACCCGGGACCTGCAGGCCGAGTTGCGCCGCCGCGGCGGCGAGCGGACCCGGCCAGAGAGCGAGCTTGAGTATATCAACCGCTTGCTGAAGCCCTACTGACCCCGCCCTACGGGGTGGAATGTTCGTCGGCCGCTCGCCGAAAGCAGGACGGTCCTGGCTTTCGCAACCCAGTGCCGGGCCGCGTTGCACCCCCATCATGCGTGGGATAAAATCCAGGTGCGATAGCAATAGCCAAGGCCCTGGATGGACGTTAAGCCTTTGCTCGGCTTGGGTGGCGTGCTGATCGCCTCCATGGCGGCCGAGTTCAACGATCAGGTTAGCGCCATCTCCCTCGCCGACGTGAGCGGCGGGTTCGGCATCAGCCACGACGCTGCAACCTGGATTGAGAGCCTGTACTACTCGGCGCAGATCTTGGGTCTGGCGATCTCGCCCTGGCTGCTGGTGACGTTTACGCTGCGGCGGTTCACCCTCTTCGTCATCGCGCTGTCCTGCGCCTCTAGCGCGCTCATCCCCGCCAGCCCCAATATCGTGGCACTCGATACGCTACGTGTGCTGCAGGGCCTCGCTGGCGGCATGACGATACCGCTGCTGATGACCACCGCACTACGGGTGCTCACGCCGGATATCCGTCTTTACGGCCTGGCCGCCTACGCGCTCACCGCGACGTTCACAGCGCCCGCCGCCGCCTCCCTGGCAGCGCTCTGGACCGATGTGGTCGGCTGGCAGTTCGTCTTCCTGCAGGCCATTCCGTTTTGCACCGTGGCCGGGCTGCTGGTCTGGTTTGGCATGCCGCCCGAGGCGCCGCACTACGAGCGCTTCGGCCAGGCCGATTGGCGCGGCGCCGTGCTGGTTCTGGTGGCGCTCGGCTCGTTCAGCACGATGCTCTACCAAGGCGACCGGCTGGATTGGTTCAACTCGCAGGTGATTTGCGTGTTGGCGCTGATCTCGGCCGTCGGCATCCCGCTGCTGGTCGTCAACGAATGGTTCCACCCGCTGCCGCTGCTGAAAATCCAACTGCTGGGCCGGCGCAACATTTGTTACGGCGGCGTCGCCTTGTTCATCTTCATCATCATTTCGCAATCGGCTTCGACCATCCCGTTGAACTTCCTGAGCCAAGTCCAGGGCTTCCGGCCGATCCAGGCGCAGCTTGCCACGGTCGGCATTGCCGTGGCGCAACTGTTTATGCTGCCTCTCCTGGCGTTGCTGTTGGACCACCCAAGCATTGACGCGCGCGCGGTCAGCCTCGTTGGATTGATGCTGATGATCATATCCTGCGTGGCCGCGTCGTTCGTCACCCTCGATTGGGAAGCATCGGAATTCCTCGTGTGGCAGGCGCTGCAGGCGGTGGGACAGCCCATGGTGGTGATGCCGCTGCTGCTGCTGGCCACCAACGCGGTAAAAGGCGCGGAGGAGGGGCCGTTCGCCTCCGCCCTCGTCAACACGCCGCGCGGAGTGGCCGAGACGGCGGGCGTTTGGCTGCTCGACCTGATCCAGCGCTGGCGGGGCGGGCTGCACTACAACCGGCTTGCCGACCAGCTTGGGCAGGATCGTTGGCATTCCGCCATGCCCCTGCCAAGTCCGGCAGAGCTGGCCCCAGCCGTCCAGGCGCAGGCCGCCGTGCTGACACTGAGCGACACCTACCTGATCATCGCAGCTTTGACGGTGGCGCTGGCCGTGCTGCTGCTGGTGCTGCCAGTGCGCTCGCTGCCGCCGCGGCTCGAACTGGCGAAGCACTGAGGCCGCCATGTCGCAAGCCGAGGCGCAGCCCAAGCATGACGAGGGCAAAAAGCAGGGTGACGGCAAGGCTCGCTCCAAAAGCGATGATCAGCCAAAGCCTGACAAGCCGCCAGCCGAAGCCAAACGCACGCCGCGATGGCCGTTCTTGCTTGCCGGCGTGGTGGTCCTGGGCTTCATTGCGGTCGTGCTCTACCAGGTGTTTGTGCCCAAGGCCGACGTCTGGACCGACGACGCCTATGTCACCGTGCATTACGCCACCATCTCGCCACGCCTATCCGGCCAGGTGGCCACGGTGGACGTGACGGACAACCAAATCGTCCACGCCGGCCAAGTGCTGGCAACGCTTGATCCGCGGGACGAGCAACAATCGCTGGCCATGGCGCAGGCCGCGCTTGCCAGGGACAACGCGCAAGTGAGCGACGCGGCCGCCAACGTCGCGCGCCAGCCCGCCCTGATCACCCAGCAGCAAGCGGAACTGGCCTCGGCACAGGCCCGGCTCAGCCTGGCGGTGGCCAACCAGCGGCGTTACGGCAACCTGGCCGCCACCGGCGCCGGCACCGCGCAGGAGCACCAGGAGGCCGACACCACCCTGCGGCAGGACGAAGCCTCCGTGCAAAGCGCGCAGGCGGCCCTGGAAGCCTCGCAGCGCCAGATGGACGTGTTGAAGGCGCAGAGATCTGCCACTGACGGGACGGTGGCGACAGACCAGGCGCAACTGGCCCAGGCGCAGCTCAACCTGTCCTACACCCGCATCCTGTCGCCGATGGATGGGATGGTGGGGCAAAAAACCGTCCAGATCGGCAACAACGTCGCCCCTGGCGCCACGCTGATGACGGTCGTGCCGCTGGACCAAGTTTACATCGAGGCAAACTACCGCGAGGACAACCTGCGCAACGTGCGCCCGGGCCAGTCTGTCCGCATCCATCTTGATGCCTATGACATCGACCTGGCGGGTATCGTGAACAGCGTGCCGCCAGCCTCCGGCACGACCTTCGCCAGCATCCCGCCCAACAACGCCACCGGCAACTTCACCAAGATCGTGCAGCGGCTGCCGGTCAAGATTGATGTGGCGCCGGGTCAGAACCTGGCCAAGCTGCTGCGGGTGGGCTTCTCGGTGGAGACCACGATCCACACCGGTCTCGAGAACGTGGTTCGCGAGCAGGCGGACTCGCAGACCCGCATAACGTCACCTTGACGCGGGGGCGCTCGCTCGCGGCTTGGCTGTGCTTTGCATTGCTTACCGCCTGCACTGTCGGGCCGGACTTCCATGCGCCGGTGCTGAGCGCGCCCACGGTTTGGGGGCCGGAGCGCACCGACGTCATGAGCCGCACCGTCAACACCGAAATCGACCCGGCGTGGTGGACCACTTTCCACGACCCCATGCTCACCGCCCTGGTGAGCCGCTTGGTGCGGCAGAACCTGGACCTGAAAGCTGCCACCGAGCGCGTGCTGCAGGGACGGGCACAAACCCAGGTGGTGCGTTCCCAGGGTTTGCCGCACCTCAACGGCGAGGAACAATACCAGCGCGACGGGCAGAGCCCCAAAGGTTTCATCTCGCTGATAACGCCGGCGCCGGGTGCGCCAACCGAATACGACCTGTTCGAAAACGGCGCCATGGTGTCGTGGGAGCTCGACCTGTTCGGCCGCGTCCGACGCAGCACGGAGGCAGCACGAGCGGACACGCTGGCGAGCCTGGAGAACCGCCGGGGCCTGGCGCTGAGCTTGCTCGCGGAGTTGGCGCAGGACTACCTGCAGCTCCGCGGCGTGCAGACGCAACGCAGCATTGCCGAGCGCAACTTGCAGGTCGCCGAGCAGGATGCCCGATTGGTGCGCGACCGCTTCAGCAACGGCGTCGCCACCACCTTGGACATGGCGCAGGCGCGGGCGCAGCAGGCCACCATCGCCGCCACCCTGCCCACGCTGCGGACCCAGGAAGCGGCCCTGATCAATGCCGTCGGCCTGCTGCTGGCCGAACCGCCGCGCGCGTTGGAAGCCGAATTGCAACCCCGCGGCGCCGTGCCCGGCGTGCCCCCTGTCGTGCCGGTGGGCCTGCCGGGCACGCTGGTGCGCCGCCGGCCGGATGTGCAGGAGGCGGAGGCAAGGCTGCACGCCGCCGTGGCGCAGACCGGCGTGGCGGTGGCCAACTTCTACCCCGACGTCCAGCTTACCGGGACTGCCGAGCTGAATGGGCTGCATTTCGGCAACGCGTTCGACCTGCATGCGCGGCAGTATGATTTCGGTCCCTCGGTTTCCATCCCGCTGTTCCAAGGCGGTCGTCTGTCTGGCGAGCTGCGGCTGCGCAAGTCTCAGCAGCGGGAGGCGGCCGACCGGTTCCAGCAGACGGTGCTGCAAGCCTGGCAGGAGGTGGACGATGCGCTCACCGCCTATGCCGAGGCGCAGCGCCGCCGCGGGGACGTGGCGGAGGCAGTGCGGCAGAACGAGCGAGCCCTCGCTGCCGCCCGGCAGCGTTACCTTGAAGGTGCCGCCGACTTCCTCAACGTCAACTCGTCTCAGGCGCAACTGCTCCAGGCGCAAAACGACTTGGCCGCGCTGGACGTGCAGATTGCTGGTGATCTGGTGACACTTTATCGCGCGCTTGGCGGCGGGTGGCAGGCGTCGGAGGCGGTGTTGGCAGACGAGACTGCCGCCCGGTAATCCGCTACGGCCGAGCTGCGTTACAGCCCCATACTACCCCCTCTCCCTCTGGGAGAGGGCTTTGTACTGGTAAGTACGACGATTGGGAGGATGGTTCATGGACTACTATCGGCTCGGCCAATCCGGCTTTCGCGTGCCCGCCCTGTCCTTCGGCACGGCAACCTTCGGCGGCGGCAACGAGTTCTTCCGCGCTTGGGGATCAACCGACGCGTCGGGTGCGTCCCGGCTGATCGATGTCTGCCTTGACCACGGCGTCAGCATGTTTGATTCGGCCGACATCTACTCCAACGGCTTGGCCGAGGAGATCCTTGGCCAGGCGATCCGAGGCAAGCGCAATCGGGTGCTGATCTCGACGAAAACAACCTTCGCGTTCGGCGACGGGGCCAACGAAGTCGGCTCCTCCCGCTACCACATCATCGAGCAGGTCGAGCAGGCGCTGCGCCGCCTCGAGATCGACACGATCGACCTGCTGCAACTCCATGCGCAGGATGCGAACACCCCGGTTGAGGAAACCCTGGCGACCCTCGACCAACTCGTCCGTCAGGGCAAGGTCCGCTACATCGGCGGATCGAACTTTGCCGGCTGGCACATGATGAAGTCACTGGCCTGCTCGGATCGCTATGGCTGGCCGCGCCACGTTGCGCACCAGGTGTACTATTCGCTGCTCAATCGCGACTACGAGTGGGAGCTGATGCCGCTTGGCCGCGACCAGGGTCTTGGGGCGTTGATCTGGAGCCCGCTTGGCTGGGGCAAGCTCACCGGCAAGATCCGCCGCGGCCAGCCGGCGCAACCCGGCACCCGCGCGCATGACATTGCTGGCACCGGGCCGCATTTCGAGGAGGAGCGGCTGTACCAGATCGTGGACGCGCTGGATGCGGTGGCGCAGGAGGTGGGCAAGTCTGTGCCGCAGGTGGCGCTGAATTGGCTGCTGCAGCGCCCGACGGTGTCCAGCGTGATCATTGGTGCCCGCAACGAGGAGCAACTGGTGCAGAACATCGGTGCCGTCGGCTGGGCGCTCACGCCGGCCCAGGTGGCGGTGCTGGACAAAGCCAGCGAGCAGCCGCCGAGCTATCCCACCTGGCACCAGCGTGGCTACCCGACCTTGGCCACAAGCGAGCATCTCGACTGGCGAGAGCGCCCGGCGGCAGTGCCAAACAGCTAGACTCGCGTCAACTCGAGTGTCCGCTGGAAGCAGACCTTGAAACGGGTCTAGCCATTGTTTTGGCGAGCAGTTGCACCAGCCTAACTGGAGACAGTTGGACTGATTCCGCTCTAAAGGACCAACCGCCGACGAGCTTCGTCCAGGGTGAGGCGGACCCAGCGGCCGCACTGGTGCACGCAGCTTGCGGTCGCGACGTGATAGCGCGGCTCTATCTGTCCGCCAAAGCCGGCAAAGAACAGGCGGCTGCCTGGCGTCCCCACGTTGTCAAAATCAAACACGAGGGATTTGGCGTTGGCGAGCCTGATGCTGTGCCAAAGCAGCAGGCTCACCACGCCATTGTCAGCCGCCGACGACCTCGTGGTCAGGAGATAGTACATCGCCCGCTGGTCCCAGGCGACGAAGATTGCCGCCAGAACCCCGCCATTTTCACCCCGGACGGCCAAGATACGCCCATGAGCATGGTCGAGAGCGGCGGCGCAGACGGCATGGATACGGCCATACCGGTTCTGCATGTTGCGCTGCGCCAGATTGGCCTCGTAGACGCGGGCGAACTCCGCCGCGTCGGTGACAGTCGTCACGCTGTAGCGCTCGCCTGCCCGGCGAATGACGTTGCGCGTTTTGTCACGCAGGCTCTGCCATAATGCGGCCTCGCCGCGCGGATGCACCACGAACGTGAACTCCACCCGTGTCGTCCAGTCCTCGGCGGTAAAGGCAAAGGTATCAAGCGCGCCGGCGTGCAGCGGCATCGAATATGAACTGCACGGCGGCAGCAGGCGGATCAGCGCCCGCGTGATATCGAAATGGTTGTTGTTGCGTGTCACGAGGTTGCCGGAGCCGACGTCGACCGCTGGGCCGAGACCATGGCAGAGGTCTGGCGCATTGCAGCTACGCAACCCAAAGATGTGCCGGGTGACGGTGAACGGCAGCCGGCCGATGACGCGCCCGCCGGACCGCACTTCAACCTCTCGGTAGTCGCCACCCGTGGCGGCCTCAAGCCACCAGTCAGTATGGAAGAGGGTCGGCGTAAGTGGATCGACCCCCGGCAAGGCGCCAGGACTGCGGCCTGCGGTACGATTGGTTACCAGGCTCGCGCTAGCTGGAACATTTCGCCGCAACGTCTGCCCTCTCTGGTCAGTGCACCTGACCGACATGGTCTGTATTCGCTGTTCTGGCGTAAGAACAGTGCATACATTCGTCCTCTAAATTGTTTCGATAGGCATGTTTAGTCATAGCCGTCATCGCCCGTCAACGGCTGTTGCGTGACGTCTTGTCCAGTCAATACCTACGCGCAACTGCCCGGCGACGGTGATGGATGCACCCGAGTCTTGGACGCGAGCGCACAACTCTGACGCTACAATGAAGTTGCCAAACCGGTCTGACCGTCCAGTGCGCAGGATAGGTGCCGCCAGTTGGGCAGCGGCGGACAATTCACCTGCAACCGTTGACTTCGCAGCATAGCGGTTTGATCTGAACGCAAGCATTGGGCAAGGACCGCCACATATCATGCATGCGACGAACTCCCGTCTTGCCGCGGCCATCCTCCTGCTGCTGCCAGCGACGGCGTGGGCGGCCGACCCGGTGCGGACCGGAGCGGCGGCCTTTGGCGACTGGCACACCGACGCGCCCGGCGTTGTGCGCCAGCTTTCGCAGGAGGCCTTGCCCGCGCCCTACGCAACAGCATCCGCCGGCAACCCGCCCGAGGTTGCTCCACGCCCAGAAGGCGCCGTGCCCCGCGCCCCGGCTGGCTTTCGCGTCGAGCTGTTCGCGGAAGGCCTGAACCACCCCCGCATCCTGCGCGAGGCGCCGGACGGAAGTCTGTTCGCGGCCGAGACCGGGATCGGGCGCATCCTGGCCTTCCGTGGTGCAGGCCAGCCCACCACTTTCGTGGATGGCTTGCACGGGCCCTTCGGCATCGCCTTCTATCCGCCAGGACCGGACCCGGACTGGATCTACGTCGCCGAGCAGAACCGGGTGGTCCGCTTCGCCTACCACAATGGCGACGCAGCCCCCCGAGGCGCGGCGCAGGTGGTGGTGGATCAGTTGGCGGCCACCGATTGGGGCCATACCACGCGCGACATCGCGTTCTCGCCCGACGGCGCCCGCATGTATGTGTCGGTCGGGTCCGGCTCCAATGCCGGCGAGGACATGCCGCCCCGCTCGGCGGACGCGGTGCGGGCGTGGCAGGCGGACCACAAGCTCGGCGCCACCTGGGGCAACGAGCAGGACCGCGCCAACGTGCTTGTGTTCACGCCGGACGGGAAGGACGGGCACCCGTTCGCCACCGGCATCCGCAATTGCGTGGGCCTGGCGGTGCAACCGGGCACGGGGGCGGTCTGGTGCTCCACCAACGAGCGCGACGGCCTGGGCGACAACCTGGTGCCCGACTATGTGACCCGCGTGCGTGAGGGCGCCTTCTACGGCTGGCCCTGGTGGTATCTCGGCGACCACGAGGACCCTCGCCACGCCGGTGAGCGGCCTGACCTGGCGGGCAAGGCGACCGTGCCCGATGTGCTGCTGCAGGCCCACTCCGCCTCTCTGGAGCTGGCGTTCTACAACGGCGAGGCGTTTCCGCCAGAGTGGCGCGGCGCCTTTGCGGCCGAGCATGGCTCCTGGAACCGCGCCAGCCGCACGGGCTACAAGATCGTGCGCATCCTACTCGATGCGCAAGGCAACCCAACGGGGCAATACCAGGACTTCCTCACCGGGTTCGTCCTCGGCAATGGTGGCGTGTGGGGCCGGCCGGTCGGCGTGGCGGTGGGGCAGGACGGCGCGCTTTACGTGGGCGAAGACGGCAACGGGACGATTTGGCGGGTGAGCTACGTCGGGTCGCATTAGCCCACGGGCTGGGCACCCGCTGCTGCCAGCAGCCGTGATCCAGACCCGCGCGCTTGCCGCGCTCTGCATGGCCGTCGCGGGGGCTGCGTTGCTGGCGGCAACTGCCGCCGAACGCTTGCTTGGGTTGGTGCCATGCGCGCTGTGCTTGGTGGAGCGGTGGCCCTACCGGGTGGCGCTGCTGTTTGCGGCGGTGGCGCTGCTGCCATTGCGGCGTTGGTCGCTGCGCCCGGTGCTGTGGGGCGTGGTGCTCTGCATGGCGTGCTCGGCGGCGGCGGCGGGCGTGCATGTGGGCGTCGAACAGGGCTGGTGGCCCAGCCCCTTGCCGGAATGCGCCGCCCCCACGCTGGGCGGCGGCAGCATTGCCGAACGGCTGGCTCACATGCCGGCGCACCCAGCCAAGCCGTGCGATGACCCAACCTACCTCGTGCCGGGCATGCCGCTTTCGATGGCGGCGATGAACGGCCTGCTGGCCCTGGTGTTCGGCGCGTTCCTTGCCATCTCGCTGGCACGCAAGCCGCCACAACGGAGACATCCATGAGCGCCACCAGCCTGCCCGGCGACCTCCCGCAATCCGAACGGCTCGCCCGCATGATCCGGGTGGACCACGCTGGCGAATATGGCGCCGCGCGGATTTATCAGGGCCAATTGGCCGTGCTCGGCCGTGGCCGCCATGGCGACACGCTGCGCCACATGCTGGAGCAGGAGGAGCACCACCGCGAGACGTTCGCCGGCATTGTGGCCGACCGCCGGGTGCGTCCCACGGCGTTGCTGCCGCTGTGGCACGTGGCGGGCTATGCGCTGGGCGCGGTGACGGCGTTGATCGGCGAGCGCGGGGCGATGGCCTGCACGGTGGCGGTGGAGGAGGCCATCGACGAGCACTACGCGCAACAGGCCTCCAGCCTGGACGACGATCACTCGGGGCTGCGTGCGACCATCGAGACCTTCCGCGCGGAGGAATTGGAGCATCGTGACATCGGCCTGGCCAACGAGGCGGAACTCGCGCCGGCCTACAAGCTGATGAGTTCGGTGATCAAGCTCGGCTGCAAGGTGGCCATCGCGGTCAGCGAGCGGGTTTAACTCAGCTTTTGCTTACAGGGCTCAAGGTTGGGCCAGGGCCACATCGACTGCCGCCTCGGCGTGGAGGGCGGTTGTGTCAAATAGCGGCACCGCACTGTCCGCCGGGCCCACCAGCAGCATGATCTCCGTACAGCCCAGGATCACAGCCTCCGCCCCACGGTCCACCAGACGGGCGATCACGTCGCGATAGGCGCCCCGCGAGGTTGGCTCTGCCCGGCCTTGCACCAATTCTTGGTAGATCACCCGGTGCACCAGGGCACGGTCCGGCTCGTCCGGCACAAGTACGTCGAGCCCGTGCCGGTCGGCCAGCCGCCCTTTGTAGAAGGCTTGTTCCATGGTGAAGGCTGTCCCGAGCAGGCCGACCCGCTTCAGGCCAGCCCCCTTGATCCGTTCCGCAGTCGGGTCGGCGATGTGCAGCAGCGGCAGCCCAATTGCCGCCTCGACCTGGTCGGCCATTCGGTGCATCGTGTTGGTGCAGATCACCACAAAATCCGCGCCGCCCCGTTCCAGTCGCTGTGCGGCGCCAATCATCTCGGCGGCAGCATCGTCCCAGCGCCCGGCGTGCTGCAACGTCTCGATCTCCCCAAAGTCGAACGACCACATGAGGCAGCGGGCGGAACGCAAGCCGCCCAGGCGGCTCCGTACCGTCTGGTTGATGATCCGGTAATACTCGGCCGAACTTTCCCAGCTCATCCCTCCGATGAGCCCGATGACCTTTTGCGACACGCCGCTCTCCGCTTGCCATCCAGCCGGCTTGAACGGGCTCGCTGGGACCAAACACTCTGGCCCCGCTTTGCTTCCGCAAGCGGCGGGCGCCCCACTGAACTACGTCGCGTTGCTGAGTTCGGCTTCCAGCGCTTGCAACGCCCGGTCAAGCGCGGCCAGATCCGTGCGGCCGTACAGTGACTGCAGTGCGGCGCGGCGGCAGCGGTCGTTCGAAGCCTACACGTACACCCCCCCACCCGACC
>CAXTRX010000041.1:0-2592 GCA_964246785.1 uncultured Acetobacteraceae bacterium
GTGTACAGCTTCGGCGCCGGACACAATGAAGGTCGCGCGGACATGCGCAACCTGCTTGGCGGCAAGGGGGCGAACCTCGCCGAGATGGCGTCCATCGATCTGCCCGTTCCACCCGGCTTCACCATCACCACCGAGGTCTGCACTGCCTTCTACGACAACGGACGCAGCTACCCTGAGGACCTCACCGGCCAGGTGCGGGAGGCGCTGGAGCGCATCGAGCAAGCCGTTGGATTGCGCTTCGGCGACCCGCAGCATCCGCTGCTTGTATCCGTACGCTCCGGCGCGCGCGTGTCCATGCCGGGCATGATGGACACGGTGCTCAATCTCGGTCTCAACGACGAGACCGTGCTAGGCCTTGCCACCGCCAGTGGCGATGCCCGGTTCGCTTGGGACAGCTATCGCCGTTTCATCCAGATGTATGGCTCTGTGGTGCTCGGCGTGGATCACCATCGCTTCGAGGACATCATCGAACACGCCAAGATGACCGCCGGCGTGACGGAGGACACTGGGCTGTCTGCCGAGCATTGGCAGAGGGTCGCCGCTGACTACAAAGAGATGGTGCTGGCCGACTTGGGCAAGCCTTTCCCGCAGGACCCGCAGGCGCAGCTTTGGGGCGCGATCGGCGCTGTCTTCGGCTCTTGGATGAACCCCCGTGCAAATACGTATCGTCGGTTGCACGATATTCCGGCAAACTGGGGCACGGCGGTGAACGTGCAAGCCATGGTGTTCGGCAACATGGGCGAGAATTGCGCCACCGGCGTCTGCTTCACGCGCGACCCGTCCACGGGCGAGGACGTGTTCTACGGCGAGTATCTGGTCAACGCTCAGGGTGAAGACGTCGTGGCTGGCATCCGCACGCCGCAGCCACTGTCTGTGTTGCGCGCAAAACCTGGCGAGCTGGCGATGGAAGCTGCCTTGCCTGCCGTCTATAAAGACCTGGTTCGCGTCCGTGCGACGCTTGAGGCACACTATAAGGACATGCAGGATATCGAGTTTACCGTGCAACAGGGTAAGCTCTTCATGTTGCAGACCCGCAGCGGGAAGCGTACCGCGGCGGCGTCGTTGCGCATCGCAGTGGAGATGGCCCAGTCCGGGTTGATCGACCAGGCCGAGGCGGTGCGCCGGGTCAATCCGGCCAGCTTGGACCAGCTACTGCATCCGATGCTTGACCCGAAGGCGCAGCGGACCGCCATCTCCAAGGGCTTGCCAGCGAGCCCGGGCGCGGCCAGCGGGATCGCCGTGTTCAACTCTGACGAGGCCGAAATTCGGGCTGCAAAGGGTGAGGCCGTCATCCTGGTCCGCATCGAGACGAGCCCGGAGGATATCCATGGCATGCATGCTGCTCGGGGCATTGTGACAACCCGCGGCGGCATGACCAGCCATGCCGCCGTTGTGGCGCGCGGGATGGGTCGGCCCTGCGTGGCTGGAGCCGGCGGCATTGCGGTAGACTACGGCGCACAAACCTTAACGGCGGGAGGCGTGGTGGTTCGCGCCGGAGACACCATCACGCTTGACGGCGCGACCGGGGAGGTGTTCGCGGGCGCCGTGCCGATGATTGAGCCGGCCATGTCGGGGGAGTTTGCCACGCTGATGGCCTGGGCCGACAGCCTTCGCCGCATGCGGGTGCGCACCAACGCCGAGACGCCATTGGACGCAGAGACTGCCCGCAATTTCGGCGCCGAGGGAATCGGCCTTTGCCGCACCGAGCACATGTTTTTTGATCCGGCGCGGATCGGCGCCGTGCGGCAGATGATTATGGCGCATGACGAGACGGGCCGCCGCGCAGCCCTTGCCAAGCTGCTGCCGTTCCAGCGCGACGATTTCCGAGATTTGTTCAAGATCATGGCGGGGTTGCCAGTGACAATCCGCCTCCTGGACCCACCGCTGCATGAGTTCCTGCCACACCAGGAGGCTGAATTGGCAGATGTGGCGGATGCGCTCGGTGAAGAGTTGGATATTGTGCGTCGCCGGCGGGAAGAGCTGCAGGAGGCGAACCCGATGCTGGGTCATCGCGGCTGCCGCCTGGGTATCTCTTACCCGGAGATTTACCAGATGCAGGCGCGGGCTATTTTCGAGGGTGCGCTCGCCGCGGCGGCTGGCGGCGCGGAACTGCCCGTCCCCGAGATCATGATTCCGTTGGTCGCAACCAAGCGAGAGTTGGAGATTACCCGCGCACAGATTGACGGCGTGGCAGCCGAAGTTTTCGGCCAAACGGGTCGGACCATTTCGTATTCTGTCGGCACCATGATTGAGCTGCCGCGAGCCGCATTGACTGCGGACAAGATCGCCGAAGTGGCGGATTTCTTTAGCTTCGGCACCAATGACATGACTCAAACAGTGTTCGGCCTTTCGCGTGACGATGCGGGCAAGTTTCTGCCGCAGTATCTGGAGCAGGGCGTATTTGCCAAGGACCCGTTTGTGTCCATCGACGTGGAGGGTGTCGGCGCGCTGGTTCGTATCGCGAGCGAGAAGGGTCGGCAGACCAAGAACGGGCTCAAAATGGGAATTTGTGGCGAGCACGGCGGCGATCCGGCAGCCATCGCATTCTGCGAACAGGTTGGCTTGGACTATGTCTCCTGCTCACCCTATCGG
>CAXTRX010000041.1:2602-23135 GCA_964246785.1 uncultured Acetobacteraceae bacterium
GCGCTTGGCTCGTGTTTCGTGTCTGAGGCTGTAAAGCCGGCGTCGTTTAGCGTTGCGCAAAGGTCACAGCAGAGACGCTTGTTGCTGCATCTCGTGGCGAGATTCCACCAGAAACGCCATTCCGCTCGTGCTTTAACGCGTCCTTTATAGCTTTGTCACTAATTTGAACGAAAGCAATAATGTGAGATTACACCAGCAGTTTGGTTGATCCAGACTCCGTCGTTTCTTACAAATTAAGCACTTGTTAAGACAAAAATTTAGTTTATTGCCAAACACACCATGGTCTTCTATCGCGGAATGCGCTATAAAGTGGTGTGACAATGTAACTTGGGGTTGTGCTGATGTCTGGGGTCACGATTGGCGGCGGAAATGGCGTAAGCCTCAACTACACGAGCTCGGACGCTTTGGGCGTTGCGACTGCACTCGCCTCACAGATCACGAGCAACATCAACAGCAACACATTCACGGCCTTCAGCTACACGGGAGAAGGCCATGTTGCACCTGAGCCAACCAGTGGAGCTGGTGGCGTTGCAGTGTTCACTCAGTCCACGCCTGCACCAGTGTTTGTTGACGGTGCTGATCAAGCCATCGTTGTAACCGGCAACGGGTCCGACTTCATCCAGGGTGGTGCGGCAGGAGGTACTCTCGTCGCAGGATCAGGGGCCGTGGGTGCAGCTCTCAACGTTAGCTACACGAACATCACGCCCAGTGGAAATTTGCTGGACCAAATCGCAATTCTTGGTGGCAACAACCAAATCCAAACGGCAACGTTCGGCACTGGCAACTATAACGTGCAGACTGGGAGTGGTAACGACTCAATAAGCATGTTGATGGGCAACTCGACAGTCAATGCCGGCACGGGCAATAACACGGTCAATGTTGGCTCAGGGAACAATATTATTTTTTCTGAGGGATATGACACCATCACCGGGGCGGTAGGCGGTGGCGGCTCCGATACCGTGGATATTGGCTCCGGTCAGACCTCGATTAATCCTGCCACAAGTAATTTCCTCATCAATGATAGTTCACCCAATCCGCTGCTTGTCACGCTGGGTTCAGCCACAACGACGGCCGTTTTCGGCGGCGAAGGCGAAGGCGTCTTCAACGGCCCGAACAGCACCGCCACCGTCACCGGCGTTGGTACAGTGGTGGCACATCCCACCGGCACAGGCGATGATTATAGTGTGACCGGGCGTGCCAACGCCAACATTGTGGCCGGCGCACAAGACGAGTTAATTAGCGGCTTGGGCTCTTCCGGGAACGAGGTATTCCGCGCTGGTAGCGGCAATGACACGCTGATTGCGGGTCCGGGCGCAGCCATCCTAAGTGGCGCTATTGGTCCCAATGCCACTGCCGTACTCGTGTCTGGAAGCACTCTCTCAACGACCTTTGCCTTCGTTGACGGTCAATTCACCGGCGGGGCAGATTCGATTTATGGCTTCAAGTCAAGCGATGTGCTCTCGCTGCAAGGTTACGGGGCTAACCCGCAAGCAAGTTCAAAAGCAGTTGGTGGCAGCACTGTTATAACGCTGCCAGACAACACGACCATCACGATCGTTGGTGCAACACCGACGCAGGGCCAGTATCGGATTAGCTGACAATGTATCGAGGCCGCTGTGCTAACGCAGACTGCTGCCAGCCAAACAGACGTCGGTCGTTGTCAATCGCATCTGAGCTCCTCAGCTTACTTAAAGCCTTAAAGCTGAGGTGACAGGTGCCTTGCCAGACTGCCGATAGCGCATGTTTGGTGGCGGTAAGGTATCGGGCAGCCTTCAAACCCGCCGTTCAAACCTCTTTGGGTGCGCCCATCCACGGGCGACTTGCGTTAGCGATGGATCACAGGTGCTTGGCGCAGAGCACGTCTCACTGTAGAGATAACTCTTGCCAAGGCGGCACCCTTGTTTGCGAGCCATGTTAATGACGTTACGCATCATCATACGCTTAATTCTTATGTTTGGCGTGGCAAGCGTTGTTGCCTGCAGCTCTGACAATCCAAACATTCGACCGGTGCAGCAAAGCGAGTACAACGACTACCGCAACGATCCCACGGAGCGTGGTAAGCTCGGCGGCAACCAAGGTCTAGTGTTCGGAGTCGGCAAGGGAACGGGCGGTACACAGAACGACGGGGCCGCCTTGGGCGTGAACGCGTATTTATGGCGCGGTGCGCTTGACACGCTCGCATTCATGCCGCTGGCTTCGGCCGACCCATTTGGCGGCGTCATTATAACCGATTGGTATGAGCCACCTAACGCAAGTGGCGAGCGGTTCAAGGCAACCGCCTACATCCTTGGCCGCCAGTTGAGAGCAGATGGCGTTCGCGTGTCGATTTTCCGCCAAACACAGGACAATGGCCGATGGGTCGACGCCCCAGTTAGCCAGACGACGACCGGCGAGATCGAGAACAAAGTGCTCGCTCGGGCTCGTGAACTGCGGGCACAGACCGCGAGCCAATAGGCTGATTCCGCCGAGGGAATCATTGGTGGTGATGCAGGTGCAAGGGCAGGCTACACCGGATGAAACGGGGTCTTCTTATGACTTCGCGACCCTAGAGGCCAAATGGCAGGACCTATGGGATCGCTCTGGCGCATTTCGGGTTCAGGACGTTCCAACAGGCGGCAAGCCCAAATACTATGTCTTGGAAATGTTCCCGTATCCAAGCGGCAACATCCACATGGGTCACGTTCGAAACTACACTTTGGGTGACGTGGTCGCGCGTTACAAGCGCGCTTGCGGCTACGAGGTGATGCACCCGATGGGGTGGGACGCGTTCGGATTACCAGCAGAAAATGCAGCGCGGGAGCGCGGAGTACCCCCGGCCGAGTGGACATGGTCAAACATTGCTGCGATGCGGACTGAGCTCAAGAGTATGGGACTGTCGATCGATTGGGCACGCGAGTTTGCAACGTGTGACCCAGCTTATTACGGGCAACAGCAAAGGCTATTCCTCGAGTTTATGCGACTGGGTCTGGTCGACCGCCGGCTGAGTTGGGTCAATTGGGACCCAGTGGACCAAACGGTTCTCGCCAACGAGCAAGTCGTAGACGGTCGTGGCTGGCGATCAGGTGCCCCAGTCGAGAAGAGGCAACTGGCGCAATGGTTCTTCCGCATCACGCGCTACGCTCAAGCGCTATTGGATGCCTTGCCGACAATGGAGCGATGGCCGGAGCGAGTGCGGACGATGCAGTCCCGCTGGATAGGTCGCAGCGAGGGTGCGCGGATTCGGTTTGCGCTCGCAGCACCTGTTGCAGGTCTTACCGAAATAGAGGTCTACACGACCCGGCCTGACACGCTGTTCGGCATGTCGTTCCTCGCTGTGGCACCTGAGCATCCTATTGCCTCCATCGTGGCCGGTCGAGATCCGGCTGCAGCAGCTTTCGTCAGCGAGTGCCGCTCCCTCGGAACCAGCGAGGCCGCAATTGAAACTGCTGAAAAGCGTGGATACGCCACTGGTATGCAGGTCAGACATCCTTTTACCGGAGCGCTAGTTCCGGTTTGGATCGCCAGCTTCGTCCTTATGGAATACGGCACCGGAGCGATCTTTGGCTGTCCCTGTGGTGATCAGAGAGACCTCGACTTTGCCCGCAAGTTCGATCTCCCGGTCGTTCCTGTCGTACTTCCACCAGACACGCAGCGCGAGACATTTTCGATTGCACAGCGGGCCTATGATGGCCCTGGCACCATTATTAATTCGCAGTGGCTGGATGGTTTGACTACGGACGCGGCTGCTCGAGAGGCAGTGCGTCGCTTGTCGGAAAGTGGCCAAGGCCAACACGTTGTGAATTGGCGGCAACGCGATTGGGGCATCAGTCGGCAACGCTATTGGGGCTGCCCCATTCCAGTGGTGCATTGTCCGGCCTGCGGGATTGTCCCTGTGCCTGAAGAACAACTTCCCGTAGTGCTGCCGAACGATGTCAATTTTGCTGAAGCAGGCAATCCACTCGACCGCCATGACGGATGGCGCATCACTGATTGTCCACGATGTGGCGGCAAGGCAGCAAGGGAGACAGATACGCTCGACACTTTCGTGGATAGCAGTTGGTATTTCGCTCGCTTCTGCAGCCCCACGGCGATAGTGCCGGTTGAGCGCGATGCGGCGGCTCACTGGCTACCAGTGGATCAATATGTAGGCGGTATAGACCATGCCATCCTACATTTATTGTATGGCCGGTTCTTCACGCGCGTGATGCACGATATTGGCTTGGTGGAGGTCGATGAGCCATTTGCAGGGCTGTTTACGCAGGGCATGGTGACGCATGCCAGCTACAAATCTCTAGACGGACGTTGGCTATATCCGAGCGAAGTTGCTGCAGTCGAGACGGGCGAGCTCGTCGAGCGTGCGACTGGAGGGCCGGTTCTAGTGGGCCCGGTCGACAAAATGTCTAAGTCAAAACGCAACACCGTCGATCCGCGCGATATCATAGGCCGTTACGGAGCGGATACCGCGCGGTGGTTTGTATTGTCAGATAACCCGCCTGAGCGGGACATGGAGTGGTCAGAGGGAGGGATTGCCGGAGCTCACCGGTTTATGGTTCGCCTTCATCGCCTGAGCGCGACGATAGCAGAGCGCCCCGTGTTAGCACCGGAGGTTACGGAAGCTCCATCGCCGCTTTTGCGCCGGGCTCATCAAGTCATTGTGGGCGTGACGCAAGCGCTTGACCAGTTCGCCTTTAACGTTGCCGTAGCACGATGCTACGAACTTTTTAACGCCATATCCGATGCCCAACGTGTCCAAGACAAGAATGAAGACGGGCAGTCATCGCGCGCAGCCTTCATTATACTGGTGCGCCTTATGCTACCGATGATACCACACTTGGCTAGTGAGATCCTCACCGCATTTGGTGGTAGTTTGGCGGCCGACCTGTCTTGGCCGATCGCCAATCCGGCTCTCCTCCTGAATGAGACGATGACCATTGCCATTCAGGTGAACGGGAAGCTTCGCGCTACCATTGAAGTGGCAACGGTAGCCGATGAGGCTGCCGTCATTGCGGCCGCGGCTGCTGAACCAAATATAGCGCGCTTGTTGAGTGAGAAACTCTTGATGCGCCAAGTTTATGTTCCCAGGCGGGTGATCAATTTCGTTGTCGGCAACTCAGCGTAATGCCTCCCGAACCGAAGCTCGCTCGTCGTAGCGCTCTCATGGTCATCCTGCTGCTAGCTGATTGTGGCTTTCAGCCCTTGTACGGTAGCAACGGCGGCGCGTCAGGTGGCGGCTCGCATGATCTAGCCATGATAGACGTGGCGACTATTCCCAATCGATCTGGGCAGTTGCTACGCCAATCTCTGCAACAGCGGCTTTACGGCTCAGGTGATGATGCTCCGGCCAAACAGTATCAGCTCTCGGTAAGTCTTGCTGTCACTGGGGAGGCAATCGGTGAGCAAGCGGATTCGAGCGTCACGCGGCTAAGGCAATTTGGTTCGGCCAACTGGACGCTTAAGAAGTTGGATCCCGCACAGACCTTCATTGCTTCTGGACTGGCGCGTAGTTTGGATGGTGTAAACATCATCGACGAGCAGTTTTTTGCGGCAGATATTGAGGGCGAAACCGTTGCTAGGCGTATGGCAGACACATTGGCAGAGCAAATTACGATTCAACTTGCTGCCTACTTCAGTCGTCAGGCTGCGATA
The DNA here is from genome assembly GCA_964246785.1 of uncultured Acetobacteraceae bacterium. Lineage (GTDB taxonomy): Bacteria > Pseudomonadota > Alphaproteobacteria > Acetobacterales > Acetobacteraceae > LMUY01. The sequence continues at coordinate 8,228 of CAXTRX010000041.1, forward strand.
CAACCCAGTTGAAAGTATTTGGCAGATCCATTGGCCCGTTGCTTGGAGATCCCTCATGTGTATCCGGCATTCTGCTTTATGGTTCAGACCCTGGACTGATCCGGAGCCGGGCCCGGCAAGCCACTCGGTCTGTTCTCGGTCAAGATGAACATCCGTTTCGCTTAGCTCTTTTACCGCGAGAAGAACATGGCCGGTTACGGGAAGAACTTGCAAGCTTACCGCTTGGAGGGGGCCGGCGCGTCGTACGCGTTCAGAGTGCGACCGATGCTTTGGTCACCGTACTCGAGACCTCCAACGCCAAAGCGGAGGATGTACTTATTATTCTCGAAGCTCTCTCTCTGACACCGCGCTCAAAGCTACGCACCATGGCGGAACGCGGACTGCGTTGGGCCGCGGTGCCCAGTTTCCCAGAGTCTGCAGTCATTATTACTGAGATTAAGCAAGCGCTGACCCAAAGCGGCTTGCGTGCCACCGAGGATGCGATAGCATTCCTAGCTGAAGAACTAGACGGCGACTTTGGCATGCGGCAATCTGAGTTGGAGAAGCTCAGTAGTTTTGCCGCGGGTTCTGGTGTGATAGAGCTTGATCATGCAATTGCATCTTGTATCGGCAAGTCCGGCGCTTCGCTTGGGAATGCAGTGAACGCAGCTCTGGCAGGTGATGTAGCAACGACAACTCGTTTGCTTGCGGAGTTGGAGCAAGAAGGAACAAGCGGTGCTGGCTTGCTAGCAGTTCTTGCTATCGAAATGCAGCGGCTGTTGCGAGTTCGAGCACAAGTCGAACAGGGAAGCACTGTTCAGGAAGCATGCCAGAGCGTCTTTCCACCAATTTACCCGCGACAGGCAGCGAGCTTTGCCATGGTGGTCGGGCGCTGGTCATTACCAAAGCTGCTATGGCTTGGTAACGCAAGTCGTTCGGCAGATGTCGCCTGTAAACGAGCAGGTGCGCGAGATTTCACTATCGCCGCTCGGCTTCTCGGCATTGTTGCGACAGTAGCGAACCCGGCAGATAGTTCACCATCGGTCTATGGCTGAAAAGAACGGCCAAGACGCGCGATCACATGGTCTAACTGATCGAGAGATTGGTATCGTAACGTAATACTGCCGCTGCGACCGTTGAAGCTGATTGAGACTTCCAAACCCATTTGCTCTGCGAGGTCTCGCTCAACCGCGCGCAAGTTGGGGTTTGCCGGCTCTGCCTGGCTGCGACCAACCCGCGCTTTTGCCTCAAAAACGGGCCGGGTGCCAAGAGCTTCGGCCTGTCGTACACTGAGGCCCTTTGCCACGATGAGCTCGGCTGCTGCCGAGGGATCCTCAGTTGCCATTGCAGCACGCGCGTGGCCTGCGGTGAGTGAACCACTTTGCAGGAGCGATTTGACGACGTCAGGTAAACCAAGCAATCGGAGCATGTTCGTGATGTGGCTGCGGGATTTTCCTACAGCGTTGGCAAGCGCCTCCTGAGTTAAGCCAAACCTCTCGATGAGACGCCGATACCCCTCAGCCTCTTCAATAGGATTGAGATCCTGACGTTGTAGGTTCTCGATGAGTGCCGCTGCGCCTGCTTCTGCATCCGCCATATCGCGCGTGTAACACGGTATAGCTGACAGGCCAGCCAATTGAGCCGCACGCCAGCGTCGCTCCCCCGCAATAATTTGGTAATGATCGGGAATCGTTGGATGGGGGCGAACGAGGATTGGTTGCAAGATACCTTGTGTCTGGATCGAGTGTGCGAGATCCGCAAGGTCGTCTTGCTGAAGCTGGCCGCGTGGCTGAAAAGGATTCGGTTCCAGCAAGTCAAGCGGCAAGATTGCTACTGTTGATGCAGTAGCATCGCTCGCTTGCGGTAAGAGAGAAGCCAAGCCACGCCCTAATCTGGGAGCTGACTTCATGACGGCGCAGGCAGTGGCGCTAAATCAAGTCTACGGCTGAATTCTGCTGCAAGACGGGCATAAGCTTGCGAACCAGCTGACTTTGGGTCGTACAGTATGACTGGTTTGCCATGGCTCGGCGCCTCAGAAACTCGGATGCTCCTCGGGATGACCGTGTCGTATACTCGAGTGCCGAAAAAACTTCTGGCATCGGCGGCCACAAGCTCAGACAGATTATTTCTACGGTCATACATCGTTAAAACGATACCTTCGATCGCAACCTGCTTGTTAAAGGTTTTTCGCACACGTTCAACGGTTTGAACGAGATGACTTAAGCCTTCTAGCGCGAAGAATTCGCATTGGAGTGGCACGAGGATAGAGGTAGCGGCGGTCAGCGCGTTGAGAGTAAGCAAACCGAGGCTTGGCGGACAATCCACGAGTATCACATCAAAGCTTGTTTGGTGCGCGATTGCACTTCTCAATCTTGTCTCTCGATGCGATAGCCCCACCAACTCTAGTTCTGCGCCCGCAAGGTCGGTGTCAGCCGGCACAATTGCAAACCCCGCACTGCTTGAACCTCTGATACAGCGCTCGAGTGGCTCATGTCGTAGAAGAACAGCATATGTCCCAGGCGAGCGTTCTGATCGGGCGACATCAATACCGGTTGACGCATTTGCCTGCGGATCAAGATCAACGACAAGAACGCGGATGCCTTGCTGACTGAGAGCGGTCGCTAAATTGAGAACTGTCGTGGTCTTGCCCACCCCGCCCTTTTGGTTAGCGATGGCGACGATAGGAGCTACTTGGGAATTTCTCGTCACGCTTCTGCTTTAGTTTAGTCGTGTTACTTTGACGAGGCTTGATGTCAGTGGCGTAAGTGAAATCACCTCAATCATGTAAACGTCTGTATGTGGCAGGACCTCTAATTCTGCCGCCACACTTTCTCCTTTGAGGAACAAACCGCAACCGCCTCGCCGCATCATGGGCAATGCCAACGGAATAAGCCTCGGCAGGGCTGCTAGGGCTTGAGCAGTGACACATGAGGCGGGTGGCACTTGTGCCAGCTCAATCCGGGTCGGCCAAACTTTACCCGGCAGGCGCAGCTTAGCTAAAGCAGTATTTAAAAAAGCCGCTTTCCGATGATCGGCTTCCACAAGATCAATTGCCATTCCAGTGGCAATGGCGAGCGGGATGGCAGGAAACCCCTGCCCTGAGCCCAAGTCTGTAAATTTTCCCACGCCCAGCGGAATATGGGCTCCAAGAGCAAGACTGGTTTCCACTTGCCGCGTAAACCAGTCGCGCCCGAACTCATCGCGTGCCGATAGATTGATCACCCGGTTCCAACGCTCAAGCAGCCGAAAATATAGTGCAAGCTGTGTTTCACGTGAAACCATACCTCAAACGGACGGCCTCAAATGTTGCCTGGGAGCGGGTGAAGGGAATCGAACCCTCGTATGCAGCTTGGGAAGCTGCCGTTCTACCATTGAACTACACCCGCGCCCGATGAGGTATACTGACCTGCATTTGACGAAGCAACCGGCTCCCGTTAGCTTGTCGCAGTCGGCAGATAAGGGATTTTGGCGACAATCCTATTATGCCTCACTTTCTCGCCAATACCTTGGGATGAGTTTGATCGTCGCAGAACGACGCCGCGAGGTAAGGAAACCACAATGACAACCCCGCAGTATCGCACAGCAACCAATTTAGTCCATGCTGGTGTAGAACGCACACAGCACGGCGAAACGGCTGAAGCTCTGTTCCTTACCTCTGGGTTCACATACGCCACCGCAGAAGAGGCCGAGGGCGCATTTACCGGTGACAACGCACACTATCAGTACTCTCGCTTCGGTAATCCGACGATTGCCGCTCTCGAAGCGCGGATAGCTGCAATCGAGGGAGCAGAAGCGTGCCGGGTCACGTCAACCGGTATGGCTGCCGTGCACGCGGCATTAATGTGCAATCTTAAGGCAGGTGACAGAGTAGTAGCATCCCGGGCGCTGTTTGGATCATGCTTCTGGATTGTGGCGGAGCTGCTACCACGCTTTGGAATCGAAACAGAGTTCGTTGATTGCCAGGATTTGGCTAGTTGGCAAGGTGCATTGGGACGGCCCACAAACGTGGTGCTCCTAGAAAGCCCATCTAACCCAATGCTCGAAGTATTAGATATCAGAGCCATCAGCGTGTTGGCGCACCAAGTGGGTGCACTTGTTATTGTGGATAATGTCTTCGCGACGCCAATACTGCAAAACTGCATTGAGCTAGGTGCGGATATCGTAGTCTATTCTTGCACGAAGCATATGGATGGCCAAGGACGCGTTCTTGGCGGCGCGGTTCTTGGTCGGCGCGAGTGGATTGAGAACAAGCTACAGCCATACATCCGCAATACCGGACCAAGCCTGTCGCCATTCAACGCGTGGTTGATCCTTAAAGGCCTTGAAACGCTCGGCTTACGGGTCGAAGCCGCGTCTGCTCGGGCAAGACTATTAGCTGACTTCTTAGCGCAGCAACCAGTCGTTCGACGCGTGTTCTATCCAGCGCGAGAAGATCATGCACAACACGCGCTGTCGGCAACGCAGATGATTGGTGGCGGCACCCTCATCGCGTTCGAGCTTTACGGCGGTAAACCAGCAGCCTTTGAATTTATGAACGCGCTCAACCTAATTGCCATTAGCAATAATCTTGGCGACTCAAAATCGCTCATCACTCATCCAGCTACGACAACCCACCTGCGAATCGGTGCATACGAACGCGCCAGACTTGGCATCACAGATGGTGTTGTGCGGCTTTCCGTCGGGTTGGAGGACGCACTTGACCTACGCAACGACTTATCCAACGCTCTGGCCGCGATTGCATCTTGTTATGCATCAAGAGCGGCAGAGTGACTGAATTCGCCTACAACGCCAAGACGAACAACATACTTGTACAGGTCAAGCCTTTTTACTTGGACGACGAATCAAGGCCTGATGAAAATAGCTTTGTCTGGGCTTATCGCGTTTGCATAACCAACACAGGCCCAAAGACTGTCCAGCTGATCGGGCGAAGTTGGATTATAACCGACGGCATCGGCCGCACGATTGAAGTAGAAGGCGCCGGAGTTGCGGGTGAGCAACCCAGCCTCGAGCCCGGCGATAGCTTCGAATACACCTCTGGCACGCCACTCGAAACGGCAACAGGATTCATGCGTGGCCTATACCACATGACCGTTCCCGCCACGGGAGAAACGTTCGATGCGGTGATCCCGACATTCAGCCTCGACAGCCCACATTGCTATCAAAGCTTACACTAACAACGGCGTTAAACCTACGTATGCACTAGTGAGCAAGCGAGGACTGACCCGGCGATATCGCAGGATTAGCCGGAACGGCAGACTGATCGACCAACGGCGACGAAGCCGGATAACCACTGGGGCCGCTTGAAAGAGGTTGTGTCGTCACCGGCGGCGGCGGCGGAGCCGTCCCTTCAGTGGTTTGCACCCAATCTCGCAGTGAACGACGAACCTGATACTCAAACTCGACGTTCATGTCGTCCATCATCTGCAACGTAAGATTATACAAGATTGTGCGCAGGTTTTCGTCGGCACCCATGCCGGTTTGGCGCCGGACAACACGCGCCTCGGCATAGCCCACACGTTCCCCACCTTGTCCGGCAAATACGTCGAGATGCGCCGCTAGCACCCCGTCGTAGCTCCCCAAACCCCTTACCAGGCTCGCTTGATCAATCACAAAAACGGCTCTGCCGGCCGAGCCATCAGCGCTCAAACGATCCAACGCCATTCGCTTCAACGCATCGGCTGGCCGGACTGGATCTAACGCCTCCAGACTACCCGCACCAGGTGGTGGCGAGCGATCGTCAATCTCAAGAGCCGCCACGTTCAGATGAATCGGTGTTAAAAATGTGTAACTTGGAGATGTGAAATTCTGCAATGCGTCCCGGTCGCTGCAGCCAAGCATGAGCAAGGGCAACAGCAACAAACAGCGCCGCGCAAACATGCGTTCTACTCCAAACCAGCCAACGTCCGTAGAAGTCGAGGCGGCACCAACCGTCAATCAGCAATCGAGCGGCCACGAACTTCATCCCGATTGAAGCGGAAGTCGAAGTTACAGAATTCGCACGTCATGATGATAGAGCCCTGAACTGCCATATGGTTCAAGTCATCCGATCCAAAGCCTTCCAAAATCCCAGCCAAGCGCGATCGCGAACACCGGCAACCATAAGCGAGCGCGCGAGGGCGGCTAGCTGCCACATCTACGCTGCCAAACAAGCGCCAGACCAATCGTTCACTTGCTAGCCCATCGTCGAGAAGCTCGCCATCTGTCACGGTGTTGGCCAAAACGGTCGCCGTATGCCAAGCAGCATCAGCATCTTCCGAGGAAAGCTCACCCAGTCCTCCATCGCTTGCCACCCGCTCAAGGATCAACGCTGATGCACGCCAGCCTAGATCCGTCCGAGCACAGGCAAGCCGTAACACACACTGCAACTGCTCACTGGTGCGAAAATAATGCAGAGCCATGTCGGCTAAGCTTGCCCCCTCAATTGCAACGATGCCTTGGTGCCGCTCCCGGTCTGGCCCCTGATCGACGGTGAAGGCAAGGTATCCAGCACCTAACAACTCGTTCGCAGATGGCGCTGGAGCACGGGCAAGCAACTCGGCCAGGCGGTCCGGCTCCGCCCTCGCGTAACCACGCAACGCTCCCGCCTCAGTGCAATCGGCCAACAGCATCGGCACAGCGCCATCGCCCTTGGCTTGGATGCTGAAGGAACCATGGAACTTCAGCGCGCCAGCGAGAGCGGCGGCCAATGCCAGGGCTTCGCCGGCCAGCTTGGTTACGGCCGGGTCGTTGTCGTGGCGTGTCAGCAATGCGTCGGCCAGGGCACCAAGCCGCACCAAACGTCCGCGAACCGGGCGACCAGGCAAATGAAATGGCGTGATGCCACGCGGCACGACAAGATCGGGCACGTCGGGCCGGCCGGCGTCAAGAAAAGCAGGGGTATTGTTCATGCCTTAAAGATAGGGCGCCACTTGCGACCGCACCACCAGGGCGGCCTATCTCATCGAAACCTTCCGAGCTACGTCTCGTTCGATTGATGAACATGGAGGATGAACCTTGAGCGAGACCAACAATACCGAGAAGCTTTGGCACCTTATCAAGTCCATCGAGGTCGCCATGCTGGTCACGGAGGATGGCGACAGCTTGCGCAGCCGCCCAATGGCAATGTCGCAGCGGGAGTTTGATGGCACGCTTTGGTTCTTCACGCGGGCGAGCTCGCACAAGGTTAACGAAGTCCAAAGCGAACAGCGGGTTAACCTCGCATTTTCCCATCCCGGCAAGCAAAATTACGTCTCGGTGTCCGGGCGAGCCAGCCTGATTAGGGATCAACCAGCGATAGCAGATCACTGGTCCGAAGCCGTCCGCGTCTGGTTCCCAAAGGGTAAAGAAGACCCCGATATTGCCATGTTAAAGGTAACTGTCGATCAGGCCGAGTATTGGGACGCTCCCTCTTCAACAATGCTCCACGCGTATGGCTACGTGAAAGCAATGCTTACCGGCGCGTCTCCTGAACCAGGCGGACATGGCAAGGTGAACGCCGTCTAAACACTCAGTCCGCTGTGTATCGAGCTACACTCGTCCCACTGCGTGTGGTGAACTACACCGTGCGATGCGCATCAAGCGCCAGGGCGGCGACGGCGACATCAGCCTCCGTCGTCTCCCCGTGCGTGATACAGGCGCGAATAACGTCGCATCCGGCAAACCTTGCGGCCGAAACCCATACCAGCCCTGTTCTTAGCACACCCGCAACTATGTCCGCCACGGATGCGGACCCATCTGGAGGCTGCAGGCAAACAACCGCCAACTCCGGCGTGTTAACCACCCGCCATCCACGCGCTGCCATATCTTCTGCGAGGCGTTGCCCGAGTAGAATGCAATGCTCCGCGTGAGCGGCATGCCCGGCCCATCCTGCAGCAGCCAGCGATAGAAACAGCCGCAAACCTCCAAAACGTCGCGACCATTGAGCGCTCGTTAGATACGGGTCGACCGAGGTGACGTGAGAAGGCATGAAGCTTGTGCGGACATTGAATGTGGCAGCCAATACATCGGGCCGGGCTGTCAAATACATCCCGCACCCCATTGTGGTGGCAAGCCACTTGTGCGCGTCGATGGTTACAGAGTGGGCCCACTCTATCCCGGACAGCCGCCCGGCAAGTTGCTTCGAAGCAAGCAAAGCGCCGCCCCAGGCTGCATCAACGTGAAACCAAGCGCGTGCCTCACGAGCAATCTCGAAACATTCATCGAGCGGGTCCAGGACGCCCGCGTTCGTGGTGCCTGCTGTCGCCACGACCATCACTGGAATGTGGCCAGTGGCGCAGTCATCCGTGATCATGTTCCTGAGTGCCACGGTGCTCATGCGGCCTGCGGTGTCGGTTGGAACGAGCCGCGCGGCGTCCCGGCCGACGCCCGCCAGGTGCGCTAGCTTGATCCAGGCCAAATGACTGTCAGCGGATATGTAGAACACGGGCGTCCCGGTAAAGGCACGAGCTCCACGCGCGGCAAAGCTTGGCTCAGCGTGGGTCAGGGCACACGCCAGCGCCGCACCATTTGCTTCAGAGCCGCCCGACGTGAAATGTCCGGCTGAACCCGCCGGCAGCCCAGCCCTGTTCGCCCATGCCCGAATGACATGCGCCTCAATGGCCACGGCAGAAGGCGAAGTCGTCGCTGTCGCCAGTTGCGGGTTGAAAACGGCAGCGATCTGGTCCGCGCAGCGCGCCGGGAAGCTCGGGGCTGGATTGAACAAGCCTAAATAGCGTGGATGGTTCATGTGAACCACCCCGTGCTCAAGCTGTGCAATGACCCACTCGCAAGCCCGCTCGAGCGGCACCGGGTCAGCGAAGCTGAACGCGGCCAGTTCAGCGCCGAAGCGTTCGGGATCAAAGTCGGGGGTCACCGGCCCGAGCCGCACCCGCAAATCGGCAGCTTCAAGAGCCGCTGCTAAATCGTTCTCGATGCGCCGCTGGGTCGTTCGCGGCGGAAACAGCGCCTCGTTCACGAGACCGCAAGTGCCAAGCGAGCAAGCCCGCTCGCGCGCAGTTCAGCAAGCGAGGCGACCCAGTTGGCAAACAGCGCCGAACCGCGTTGTTGCCAGGACGGCGTTGGCAACGTGCTAACTTGAGCGGCAAAGTCCGATAACACGTCTGCCATGGGCCGCCCGGAGGCACCTTGCTCTAGCCGCGTTAAGGCAGCCTCGGTGGCATCGTCGAAATACCGTACCGGCAACGCTGGCCAGCTAGGTCGTTCCCCTTGCAAATACCGGCGGATGTCTCTGCGATATTCTTGAAGGAGACTATCGGCACCATACTCCGGGTGGCCTTGCAGCATCAGGAATTGGCTGCGGCCCGCTGCACAGGTGAAGCTGTCGGCCCCGTCATGCGCAGTTAGACCCGGTCCCGTCGATAGCACGCGATAGCCCGCCCTCTGCAAGGCTCCCACAGGAACGTCGTTGTGGCGGGAGTGCACCACCGGCCACATCGGCGGCGCACCAGCCATCCACGGGTGGGCTGCCGCCTGCACGCACGAGTAAACGCCAGAAAGCTTCCGTGGCAATCGGCATCGCGCCACGCCCGACAGCCTATACACCGCGGCGTGGGCCGACAGGCATGAGAAGATGGCCGACCGCGTATTGGTCGTCGCCCATTCTGTCAGCCGCGACAACAACGGCCAAAGTGGCTCATCCACTATCCGCAAGGCTTGCGGTTCTGCGCCAGTCACGATCAGGCCGTCCAATTCGCTCGCCCACAACGCAGAGATATCTTCACAGTAGCCACCTGGTTTCGGCCGGACTGCAAAGCAGCGGAGGCGCACCACGAGGCCGGTCGAAGCGTCTTGCAACAGCCGCGCAAACTGCTCCTCGGTTCGGCGTGCGGCAGTTGGCTGCATGTTGTTGACGAGCCCGATGACGATCTCGCCGCCGGCTGCGTCTGGACCAACCAGGAGCATCTCTCCAGCCGTTCCGTCAGGCTGCAGCGGCAGCAGCAGGTTTGGTTCGGCCGAAATCATCAACCACGCTGACCGCCGCCAAAGCTCCCTCCAAGTCGGCCAGGATATCATCGACGTGCTCCACGCCAACGCTGAGCCGGATCATCTCGGGCGTGACACCTGCCTGAAGCTGCTGCTCCGGCGTCATTTGGCGGTGAGTGGTCGACGCCGGATGGCACGCCAACGACTTCGAGTCACCAAGATTAACCAGCCGCTTCACCATCTTCAGGGCGTTGTAGAACGCTCGTCCGCCAGCTTCCCCACCCTTGACGCCAAACGTCAGCAAAGAGCAGGCCCGTCCACCCAGGTAAGTCTGCACGAGCTGATAGTACGGGCTGTCCGGAAAGCCCGCGTAGTTCACCCAGGCAACATGCGGATTGTCGCGCAATGCCTCCGCGACCCGGCGTGCGTTTTGCACATGTCGCTCAACCCGTAACGCGACAGTTTCAACACCCTGCAGCAGCAAGAACGCACTCAGCGGCGAAAGCGCCGCCCCAGTCGTGCGCAGGCAGTAGTTCCGGCAGCGCTCGATATACGCCGTGGGGCCAAAATGATCAGCGTACACCAGGCCGTGATAGGACTCGTCGGGTTCATTCAACACGGCGAAGCGACTGGGTTCGGACGCCCACGGAAAACGCCCGCTGTCGATGATGGCGCCTCCAAGGGTGGTGCCGTGTCCACCCAAAAACTTTGTCACCGAATGCAGCACAATGTCGGCGCCATGCTCAACCGGCCGCAGCAACACCGGCGAGGCCACGGTGTTGTCCACAATCAGCGGCACACCATGATCATGGGCGGTCTGCGCCAGCGCCCCGACGTCGCACACGTTGCCGGCCGGGTTGCCGACGCTCTCGCAATACACCGCGATCGTATCGGGGTCGATCAGCCTTGCGATGTCTGCCGGCCTATCGCTTGCAGCCATCCGAACAGTCACGCCCATGCGCGGTAGCACATGGGTGAACAGCGTGTGGGTGGTGCCATACAGTTGAGGAACGGACACGATATTGCGCCCAATTTCAGCCAGCGCCAACACGGCCGTATGCAGGGCAGCCTGTCCCGACCCAAGGCAAAGCGCACCAGCGCCACCCTCCATCGCCGCCAAGCGCCGTTCCAGCACCGCAACCGTCGGGTTGCTGATGCGGCTGTAACGAAAACCCTCCGCCTCCAAGTTGAACAGGGCTGCCGCGTGCTCCGCGCTGTCGAATTCGTAGGCAACGGTTTGATACACTGGCACGGCCACCGCGTGGGTCGTGGGATCGCCTGGATAACCAGCATGCAGCGCTTTTGTCTCAATACGCAACTACGATCTCCGCCTTGTAAGATGCAGCCATCCGGCGCGAAAATAGCCTATCAAACGCGACAATCATTGATGACACGAGATGATACAACGGGCATTCCAATTGGTTGCTACAACTATGATTGATCCGAGCTTGTATCGGGATCTGCCCACAGAAACGACAGCGTTTCCACCTGCATCCAAACAAGTCATACCCGAGTATGATGGGATGAACTTGCGACGGTGACACGGCAGACGACCACGGCAATTCTCAGTGATGCGCCCTGGTGCGCTGCCAGACGTCGTTGCATGCTGGCTGTTATCATCTTAGTGAATTAGTACTAGAATTGCCTGCTTATTGAGCGAGGTGAGGGCCATGACCAATCTAGCACCGTTCCAATACTCCTTCACCCGAACCATCGAGGATATCTGCCAACTCCCCTGGAACGCCCTTTCCGAGCAGGAGTGCGTCGACGCAGCCTGGGCATACTACTACTTCTCAGTGCAGTTTCGTGAAAACCTCAAAATCGCCCGGCACCTGCATCCAACAGACGACAAGCTGCTCGACCTGGAAACTGCCGAATGTGACACCGACAATCTCTCGCCCTGGCCCGGTGTCGCTGCGGCGGGCGAGCGCATCGACCATGACGAGTTCATGCGTCGCAGCCTGGCACTCGGGTCCATCACGCCAGCAACACAGGCCCGTTTTAAACAACACGGCGAGCACTACTTGGCGCTCACGCGATCGCTTGATGCGACCACCCGGGCAATGAGCATCGCGAGCTATGAAGACGGCGGATTGGAGCGTGTCTTCACGGCGATGCTAACGATGCAGGCCTACCCAAACCCGGTGTTGAACGCGTTTCGGCATTTCCTCTCCGAGCACATCCGCTTCGATAGTGACCCTGATGAAGGCCATGGCGCGCTCGCCCGCCACCTTCGACCGGACGACCGCATCAAGCCTTTATGGGATGCTTTCCGCGACTTATTCACCATCCTCGTCCCAACCCTAGCCCGCGCCGAAGTCGCCGCGGCGTAGGCCGGTCTTCCATCCGCGACCCACCAACACGCGCCGACAGGGTGGGTTGCGCACGGCGCATCCAGCCGACCCATGCCTACCCCACCAAGCAATCAGCGGCCGTCGCGTAGCCTCTTGCAATAAAACAGTCCGCGGATCGTCTTTCCCTCGACGCGCGCATAGGTGGGGTGTTCTCCCCAACGGTGATACCCAAGCCCCTCATACAGCTTGATGGCCGATTCCTGCGTCTCCCGCACGTCCAGGTTCAGTACATGATAGCCATAGCCTCGAGCGGCGTCTTCAACCCGCCGGGTAATCAGCCGGGCCAAACCATGCCCCCGTGCGTAAGGTGCCACAAAGCTATGCGTCAGCGAGGCAGCAAACGCTTGCGCCTCATTGTGCTTCGGTGGCCGGACCAGCTGCGCACTGCCCACAATCACGCCGTCCAGCCGGCCGATGAACAACTCCCGCTCCGGCACCAGCAGCAGCCCACGGAAATAGCGCTCAAGCGCGGCGCGGCCCGGCGAGCGCACCCAGCCAAAACCGCCCCCTTCAATGATGGCAGCGTCCGCCGCCTCGCAAAGCGCTTGCAAATCGTCATCAGCCAGAGCCGTAACGCGGTCAACCGCGAGAACCGGGGCGTGCCGCTCGGTCACAGAAAGACGCTCATGGACGCCAGCACAAGAAATTGGCCAGGATGCGTAAGCCGGTTGCCTGGCTTTTCTCAACGTGAAATTGCGTGCCCGCGCGCGTCCCTGCAGCGATCATCGCCGTAACACGACCGCCATAATCCGTTGTTGCCAGCACAGCGGAAGCTGGCGCGCCACGCAGCGCGTAGCTATGCACAAAGTAGGCGTGATCGCCAGGCACCAAGCCGTTGAGCAAAGGATGCGCGCCGGGCTCGAAGGCCAGCGCGTTCCAGCCCATCTGCGGCATGCGTAGGCCCGGCGCCGCCATTGGCGCTACCTCGCCCGAAATCCAGCCAAAGCCTGGGGTGACACGGTGTTCCAACCCCCGTTCGGCCATCAACTGCATGCCGACGCAAATGCCCAAAAATGGCCGGCCCGCCGCACCGGACGCCGCAATCGCCTCGCGCAGGCCCGGTATCGCCGTCAAACCCGCCGCGCAGTCGGCAAATGCGCCCTGACCCGGCAAAACCACCCGGTCGGCTGCTGCCACTTCCTCGGGGTCCGCAGTCACCCTGATGGCCGCCTCGACCTGCGCGTCGGCCGCGGCCCGGACCAGCGCCCGCGCGGCGGAGGTGAGGTTCCCGCTTCCGTAATCCACCACCGCAACCCGCATCACGGCCAGCGGCGGCCAAGCTGCCGGCGGAGGTCAGCGCTGTTGGAGAGCAACCGCAGCATCGCCTCGTCGCGGGAGCGCCCAGCCACGACATGCGCCAGGTCGAACCGCCCCGAACGCAGGCTCAAGCGCCGCAGATCATTGCCAAACAGCCCGAGGACGAAAAACAGCGCAAAGCCCGCCACCGGCCCGAACGGCGTCGTGCCGGCGAGCACCAGTGCGGCAAGCGCGAGTGCGGCCGCGACCCAGGCGCGGTGATAGGCGAGCCAAAGCGGCCCGAACACGAACGCGCCCCAGGAGAACCCCTCCTGCACCAGCACGGGGCCGCGCCCGGCACGGAGATGGGCGGTATAGATCTTCACAGTGAACCCTTTGTGGAAGGGATCAGCCCTACCGTCCGCGGGTCGGGTTCGGCCGCCATGCGCAGCGCCCGCGCCACCGCCTTGAAGCAGCCTTCTGCTATGTGGTGCCCGTTGCGGCCGGCTTTGGCGGTGACATGCAGCGTCAGCAACGCGTTCATCGCAAAGGCGCGAAAGAACTCCTCGAACAACTCGGTATCCATCGTCCCGATCGTGGACACGCCGAAGCCAACGTTCCAAGCCAGCAGCGGACGGCCAGAAATATCGACCGCCGCCTCCACCAGCGCCTCGTCCATCGGCACCAAAGCATGGCCATAGCGGCGGATGCCCCGCTTGTCACCGATGGCTTGGGCAAAGGCTTGGCCAAGCACAATGCCGGCATCTTCCACCGTATGGTGGTCATCGATGTGGAGGTCGCCTTGGGCCTGGACCGAGACATCAAACAAGCTATGCCGGGCCAGGGCGGTAAGCATATGGTCCATGAAGCCGACGCCAGTGGCGATGTCGGCCGACCCGGTGCCGTCCAGTCCCAGGCTCAGCTTGATAGAAGTCTCGGACGTGGCGCGGGTCAGTTTGGCGAAGCGAGACATGCCTGCCCCATAGCGCACTCCTGCCGCGTTGTCGCTGTTCTACCGCGGCAGATCGAACCAACCGAGCCAGGGCGCGTCTGGACCGGCAGAAGATGGGAGGTTTGCATGGGCGAGACCAAACCGGACAAGCCGGAGCTGCCGGGCAATCACGGCCAGTTCGGCGAGGGCAATGCCACGGAAAGCTTCGAGCGGCTAGAAGACCATCCGTCACCCGCCGATGGGGCAAAGCAAGACGGTGCCACGCCAGGCCCGAAGCAAACCAACGCCGGAGAGCGCTCCTGATGGCATCGGACGATGACCTAGCTAGGCAGCATGGGCTGACCCCGGGCGCCGTGGCGGCGTTGCGGGCGGCGCTGGAACAGGGCGGCGGCCGCATGGCGCAGTTCAGCCATCCAGACCTCGGCGGCATGGGCCAATGGTCGGCAGGCGGCATGACGCAGTTGGGCGACATGTTCAACACCACCCG
>CAXTRX010000042.1:0-22925 GCA_964246785.1 uncultured Acetobacteraceae bacterium
TGTCGATCCGCCAGCCGGTCGGCGTCGCCGGGCTGATCATCCCCTGGAACTCGCCGGCCTACCTTTGCGTCCGGGCCTTGGCGCCAGCCCTGGCCGCCGGGTGCAGCGCGGTGGTGAAGATGCCGTCGCAAGCCGCGCAAAGCGGGGCGCTGCTGAGCGAAATCGTCGGCAGCGTCCGCGAGATCCCGCGCGGCTCGGTGAACGTGTTCACCGAAACCGGGGCGGACGGCGCCCGTCTGCTGGTGGAGTCAGCGCAGGTGCCGGTGATCAGCTTCACCGGCAGCACGGCAACGGGCCGCTTGATTGCCCAGGCCGCCGCCGTGCACCTCAAGCGCGTGGGCCTCGAACTGGGCGGCAAGACGCCGCACCTGGTGTTCGACGACGCGGACCTCAATGCAGTGCTGCCGACGCTGGAGAAATCCTCCACCGTGTTCGCCGGCCAATTCTGCATGACCGGCAGCCGCATCCTGGCGCAGCGTGGCATAGCCGACCGGCTGCGCACTGGCTTGGCAGAGCGGCTGCAGAAGGTCCGCCCCGGGCCGGCCGCCGACCTCACTAGCGACATGGGGCCGCTGATCGACAAGGCCTCGGTCGCGCGGGTGGATGCGGCGGTGGAGGACGCGATCCGCGCCGGTGCCGAGCCCGTCGTCCGCGGCGGCCCGTCAACCGACCCGGCGTTGCAGGGCGGCGCTTTCTACCATCCCACGCTGCTGGAAGTGACCGACAGCGCCTTGCCGATCGTGCAGAAGGAAACGTTCGGCCCCGTGCAGACGCTGCAGGTGTTCGACACCGAGGACGAAGCCGTGGCGCTGGCCAACGACAGCGAATACGGGCTGAGCGCCTGCATTTGGAGCCGCGACGTGGATCGGCCGGTGCGCGTGGCGCGGCGCTTGGAGGCCGGCCTGATCTCGATCAACAGCTGGGCCAACCTTGCTGTGGAGTTCGAAGAAGGCGGCTTCAAGTCGAGCGGCCTCGGGCGGCTTGGCGGCTTGGCATCGCTCGAAGACTTCATCGAGTACAAGCAGATCACGCAAAACTACGACGGCGGCCACTGAGGCACACCCACATGGCATCAACGGTATCAGCCCTCCGCACCACCCAAGCCGCGGTGGTCTCCGAGCAAAAAGGCCAGTTCGCCATCCGCGACGTCGAGATTTCGGCGCCGCGGGCAGACGAGGTGATCGTACGCGTGGAAGCCAGCGGCATGTGCCACGCCGATCTGTCGGCGCAATCCGGCAGCGTGCCATTCCCGCTGCCGGGCGTGCTCGGGCACGAAGGCGTCGGCCGGGTGGTCGAGGTGGGTGCGGGAGTAAGCGAAGTCGCGCCGGGGGACCGGGTGGTCATCAGCTTCAGCTGGTGCGGCCATTGCTCGGCCTGCCTGCGCGCGGCGCCGGTCTATTGCCGCGAGTGGCCGCAGTTGAACCTGGTGGGCGGCAGCCGCGCCGACGGCTCGGCCACGCTGCAGTGCGACGGCGCGCCGTTGCACGGCCACTTCTTCGGCCAGTCCTCCTTCGCACGGCTGGTGGTCACCACGGCCCGCGCCGTGGTGAAGGTCGCCGATGACTTGCCGGCCTCGGTCTTGGCGCCGCTCGGCTGCGGCGTGCAAACCGGGGTCAGCGCCGCGACCGCCGTGCTGCGCCCAGCGCCCGGCGCGCGCGTCGCCGTTTCTGGCGCGGGTGCGGTGGGGTTGTCGGCGATCATGGGCCTGGGGCTGACGGGGGCGGCGCAGATCATCGCCATCGACGTCCATCCCGCCCGGCTGGCGCTCGCCCGTGAGCTCGGGGCCACCGACACGATCGACGCCAAGGCGGGGGACACGGCGGAACAGCTGGCGCAACTGACCGGCGGCAACGGCCTGGATGGCGCAATCGAGACCAGTGGCAACCTCGGGGCGCTGCGCACCGCGATCGGCGCGCTGGCGGCGGCAGGCACGTGCGTGGTGATCGGGGTGCCCAACTTCGGCGAGACGGTCGCCGTTGATGTGGTGAACATGGTTGCGCGCGGCCTGCGGGTGGTCGGCACCAACCAGGGCGATGCGATCCCGCGCGTGTTCATTCCACACCTCATCGCGCTGTACCGGGCGGGCCGGCTGCCGATCGACAAGCTGGTCACCAATTTTGCGTTCGAGCAGATCAACGAAGCGGCCGCGGCCTCGCTCAGCGGCAAGGCGATCAAACCCGTGCTGCATATGGCGTGATCTACTCAGAGGATAGTGGCGCATGAGTTTCCTTCCGCCTGTCGGCAATGTCGATCCGCTTCCGGCGAGCTTGTCTTGTGATGTCGCCATTGTCGGCTACGGCCCCGTCGGAATGATCACGTCGATCCTGCTCGCCCAGCGCGGCATGTCGGTCGTGGTGGTCGAGCGGTTCAAGGAACGGTACAAGCTGCCGCGCGCCGGGCACTTCGACAGCGAGACGATGCGCACCTTCCAGCAATTGGGCATCGCCGAGGAGGTCGAGCTGATCGCCCGGCCGATGCTGGAGTGGCACTTGGTCACCGCCGAGCGAGAGATCCTGGCGGAGATCAAGCTTGGCGTCGGCGGCGGCGGTTGGAAGGAGAGTTACCTCACCTACCAGCCGGAGTTCGAGGCGGTGTTTGATGCCCGCGCCAAGGCGCTCGGCGTGCGCATTTTCATGGGTGTAAACGCCCTCAGCGTCGAACAGGACGAGGGCGGCACTCGGCTGCAGGTGCAACAAACCGAGGAGCCCGGCAGCATGCCGGCCGTCATCAACGCGGCCTTTGTCATCGGCGCCGATGGGGCCAACAGCTTCGTGCGTGGCGCCGTCGGGGTCGAGCGGCGCAACCTGGGCTTCGAGGCCAACGACCAGTTGGTGATCGACTTCGAGCACAACGATCCCGACCGGGATCTGCCGCAGCTTCCGGAAGTCTATCAGGTGCTGGACATCAACCGTCCCCAGCTCGCCGGCCGCTGGAGCGGCACCCGGTGGTCCCGGTTCGAGTTCCAGGCGGTGAAAGGCGAAAGCCGCGCGTATTTCGAGAAGGAGGAAACCTGCTGGGAGATGCTGAGCAGCTGGGGCATCTATCCGGGCGACGGCCAGATCATCCGCCACTCCGTTTATCGTTTCGAGAGCTACTTGGCGGACAAATGGCGGGTCGGCCGCGTGTTCCTGGTGGGGGATTCAGCGCACACCATGCCGCCGTTCATGGGGCAAGGTCTTTGCTCCGGCATCCGCGACGCGTTCAATCTCGCCTGGAAGCTGGCTGCCTTCCATGCCGGCGAAGCGAAGGACAGCCTGCTCGATACCTACGAGCTGGAGCGCGCGCCGCACGTCCGCGCCATCATCGACATGTCGATCGCCGTGGGCAACATGGTTCTGATGACGGACCCGGAGCAGGCCCGGCAACGGGACGAGGCGCTCCGGTCTGGTATGGCCCTGAAAGCGCCGGAGTTCCCGCGCTTGGGCGATGGCATCATCCGGCCTTCCACGTCCCCGGCCGCTCACGCCACCGATGGACGGCCCTCCATCCAGGGCCGCGCCGCGCTTGGGCGCCGGGTCGACCGGCTCGACCAGTTCCTCCGGCCCGGCTGGAAGATCATCTCACGCCACCCCATCCCCGGCACGCTGCTCACAGACAGCCAACGGAGCTTGATGTCCGCGCTCGACATCCAAGTCGCCCACGTCTCGCGCGGCGCCAATGCGCAATACGCCGATATCGATGGCGAGTACGACGCGTGGTATCGCAAGACCGGCCGGAAGGCCTTTCTGCTGCGCCCCGACCACTATGTGTTCGGCTCGGTAGCGACCCTGGAGGACTTGCCCGCGCTGCTGGACGACTTGCGGCAAGCGCTGGCTTCGAACGGCTGGCACGGCGGGACGCCGCAGAACGAGGGCTTGGTGAGTTCGCTCGAGATGGCGCGCCCCTGGTAGGACGCTCTATGCGTCGTTACCGCACGCCGGATGGCGTCGGGTCCAGTGGCGAGGCGGCGAGGGGTTGCTCGGGATAGCGGTAGTCACCCAGCCGCGCGATCAAGATGCTTGAGGCGACCAAGGCGGCGCTGAAGACCAGCAGGGCTGGAGCGTAGCTGCCAGTTTCATCAAAGCTGAAGCCCATGATGAAGGGTCCGACGCCCGAGCCGATGGTGAACGCGGCGAAGATGTAGCCATAGATCTGGCCATAATGGCGGAGCCCGAAATAGCGGCCGACCAGAAAGCCGATGATATCCACTTCCGCACCCAGGCCCAGCCCAAGACACACCGCGGCAGCGCGAAGCAGGCTGGGGGACGTGCTGCCGGTCAGGAGGACAATGATGCCGAGCAGAGGCACCAGAAAGATGGCGGCTGCGAGGTATGGTGCAAAGACCCGGTCCAGCAGGTAGCCTGACGCTAGGCGCCCGCCAATCGTCGCCAGGCCGACTGCAGCGAGCAGCGGCGAAGCCGTTGCGGCTGACACGCCATGGTCCATGACGAGCGCCACGAGGTGCGCCACCACGCCGTTCACCCCCGTCACGACGAGGGAGGATGCGGCGATAATCAACCAGAACGCTCTCCCAAGCGGAACGGCGGGTTGCTTGGAACGGGCAGCGACTAGTCCTGGCGGCTGCTGCGCACCTGCTGGATCCTTGACCAGGAACAGCACCGCGGGAAAGGCGATCAGCCAGGTCGCCGCGCCGAGGATCGCGTAGGTTCGGCGCCACCCGAGCGCACTCAACAGCGCCTGCGCCACTTGCGGGACGGTGGCGATGCCGATGCCCACCCCGGCCATCGCAATGCCCAACGCCAAGCCGCGCTTGTGTTCGAACCAGCCGGAGATCGCTTTGGCGTAGGGCAGCGGCGCGTGCCCGCTCGAAAACAGGCCTGAGATGGCGTAGAGGGCAACAAATGCCGGCAGGCTTGGCGGCGCAAGCGAGATCAGCGCGAAACTTGCTGCGAACAGGGTGATGAAGCCGAGCGTCACCCGTTGCACGCCCCAGCGGTCGATCAGTGCTCCCGCCACCGGGGTGGACAGTCCGCTGACGATCAAGCCCGCAGTGACGGCGAGCGACATTGGCCCGCGTTGCCAGCCGTATTGCGCTGAGATGGGCTTAAGGAACACGCCGAAGGTGAATAGCAAGACCGGGCCGTTGCTGACCGTCAGCGCGATTGTGGAGCCCAGTACAACGAGCCAGCCGGCGTTCTTTCCCGCGGCCATGTGCGTCTAGGCGGCCACGGCGGCCCTGCCCTGAAGGGACCGGTCGAGCTGTTGCAGCATACTGGAAATTTGCCCGGCGTTCCTTGCCGTACCGAACAGGTACCAGTCTGGGCGCACGATGGCGGCCTGGCACTCGTTGGCGGAAAACCAGGCCGCGTAGGTGCCATCCACGTCAACCAGCCCCGAAGCAGCGTCCCGCCCGCGGAGGGCAACGATATGCCCGCCAAGTGCATCCCAGGCCTGGCACTCGGCCGCGGTCAGTTGGCTCAGCACCTCGGGACTGGCAGCGACGATGCACCAGCCGGAGCCGACCACGTCATCGAACAGGCCTTCTTGCGCCCCGGCCCGGACGCGCCCTTGCGGAAAGAAGGTGCCGGTGTTGGCAACCAAGCCGCTCTGGTAGCCAGGGAAGCGCAGCTTTGCCGGCGCCTGATTGGCCCGGCGTTGCGCCAGCAGCTTGTCATCACGCGCACGCGCGGCCGCCGGGTCACGTAGGGTTTGAATGCGACCGAGTTCGATCGCCTTCTCGGTGATGAAGCGCACATGCGGCTCGCGTTCGGCCTGGTATGTGTCCAGCAACGCCACATCGGAGCGCCCGGTGAGCACGAGGTCGAGCTTCCAAGCCAGGTTGTGGCTGTCGCGGATGCCGGAACACATCCCCTGGCCCAGGAAGGGCGGCATCTCGTGCGCAGCGTCGCCAGCCAGGAACACGCGCCCATTTTGCCAGCGGTCCATGATGCGGGAGCGGAACACGTAGTTGACGGCACGGATCAACTCCGCATCCGCCTCGGTCAGGTAACGGCTTACGCGCCGCCACACATTGGCCGGCTCGGTGGCCGCCGCGGGCGTCTCGTCCGCGTTGAGCATGAAGGAGAAGCGGTGATGCTCAGGCCCGATGCGGACGATGGAGGTCGGCTGCGCCGGGTCGCACACCTGCCGGAACATCGGCAGCCCCGGGACGGGGCGGCGGATGTGGAAGTCGCACACAAGCCAGTTTTCCTGGAAGCCGTAGTCGTCGGCGCGCGTGCTGACGGTGCGCCGCACAAAGCCGCTGCCGCCATCTGCGCCCACGACGAAACGCGCCCGCACGGATGCAGGCTGGCCGTCCGGCGCGGTGCCGCGCAATGTCACTCCCTCGCCATCCTGCTCCAGGCCGGCCACGGTGAAGCCTTGGCGGATTTCAACCGTGGGCAGCGCCTTGTCGAACCGGTCGAGCACCGTCTCGATGTGCGGTTGGAACATCATGTTCATCGCGGCCCATCCGCCTGGCGCCACCCGGTCATATTCGAGCTTGACCAAGGTCTCGCCGTCCGCGTTGACCCAGTCGTAATCGTATTGCGGCACGGTGCCGGCACTGATCTGCTCCACCAGCCCAAGCTTCTGAAACGTCCGCATGATCTCGTCGTCGAAGCAGGCAGCCCGCGGCAGGTTGTAGAGGCCCAGATAGCGTTCGAGCACGACAACCCGGTGGCCGCGTTGCCCCAAAAGCCCGGCCAATGTCATCCCCGTCGGCCCGTAGCCGATGACCGCGACGTCAAACTCGTTCATGGAACCCTCCATCGGCTTGGCGGTACTGGGACTGGTGGTATGCCGATTGATGCTGGCAAGATTGAACTGCTCCCCCGCGCCATTTGACCGGCCCTTTTTCCTATTGCCAGCATAATCCCATGCCGAGGCAGTCGCGGTCAACTCGACTGGCAAAGGTGTCGACAGTCTTTTGGACGGGAAATTTTTCTACCCGCCAAAAATGTGGTTCAATCGTTTTATCGTCCGCTCTTGGTCGTTAAAATGTTGACAGTTCGCAGTGGGACTTTAGGGTGTCTCGCAAGCCGGCCTGAACCGGTACTTGGATCTGGGAAGTGACCAACGTGCTGAGTGCCCCAAGACAAGATGACCGGGTTGGAGGGTGCGAGCCATGCCCCAGTTAGCCCCCAATCTGGCGAAAGTGGCGGATGTACCTGTCGCTCTCGGCGGCAACTCGTTTGTCCGGGTGGCAGTGCTTTGCTCGGCCGTGGCGTTCCTCGACGGGGTTGACAGCACGTCGATCAGTGTCGCCGCGCCGCTCATCACCGCGCAACTCCACCTGCCGGCGGCGCAGCTCGGCGTTATCTTCTCCTCCGCGCTGCTCGGTGCCACGCTTGGCGCCGTCACCTTCGGGCGGCTGGCCGACCGCTTCGGCCGCAAGCGGATGCTGATCGTCGCCACGTTGATCTTGGGAGTGTTCACCCTGGCGACGTCGTTGGCGACATCGTTGGGCGGCCTGCTGGCAATCCGCTTTCTCGCCGGCATCGGGCTTGGCGGCGCCACCCCCTGCTTCATCGCCCTGGCGACGGAATATGCCCCTCCGGCGCATCGCGCGCGGGTGGCCGGGTTTATCTGGACCGCGTTTCCCCTCGGTACGGTAATCGGCACCTTCGTCAGCGCCTATCTGGTTTCGGTCTCGGGATGGCAGTCCATCTTCGTGGCCGGCGGGGCGGCTCCCCTGCTCGTGGTGCTGGCCATGCTGGTGTGGCTGCCGGAGTCGATCCAGTTCCTGAGCGTGAGGAACGGCGCGCCGGCCGAGCCGCGGCTGCGTGGCGACGGCAAGACGGTGCAGGGCCTGCTGGGCGGGGGCAACACGGCGAAGACGCTCCTGCTGTGGTTCGCATTCTGGATCGCCTTCGGCACCTTGGTGGCCGTCTTCTCATTCGCACCGACCATCATGCGGCAACATGGCATCCCGCTTCCCCGCGCCGCCATCGCCTTGGGTCTGAGTGGCATCGCCGGCCTCCTCGGCTCCTCCGTGGCCGGCTTGCTGATCGAAAAGGCCGGCGCCAAGGCCTTGCTGGTGACGGCGTTTGCCCTGGGCGGCCTGGCCGTGGCGTGCCTGGGCTACGCGCCCGACTCCCTCGTGACCACGGGCGCGGTCATGTCGTTGGTCGGCTTGCTCGTGGGCGGGTTCACCGGCGCCGGGCTGCTGGCGTTCGCCGCCGTGATCTACCCGACCGCCACCCGGTCCACCGGGGTTGGCAGCGCCATGGGTGCGGGCCGGTTCGGGCAGGTGAGCATGCCCCTGGCCATCAGCGCCATGCTGGCCGCCGGCCTGGCTTACAACACCATCTTCATCATCATCGGCGTCGTGGTCGCGTTGGGGGCCATGGCGATCCTCCAGCTCGAACGGCTTCGGCGTTGACCCGCCGGGTCGAGCCCGGATTTGCCGCCGGCAGCACGCGCCTTTGCCGCGCCGAATGAACGACAGGCAATGAACGACAGGCCAGCACCAGCCCCGCCTCCAGCGGCCATGGACGGCACGCAAGCCCGGTTCGCCCGGTTCCGGATCGGCGATATCGACGCCGTGGTGTTGAACGATGGCGGCGTTGTGGTGCCGCGCCCGCCGGGTGCGCCAGGGCAGGCCGATACGGTCCTGCGTCCGCTCGCCTGCCTGCTGGTCCGCCTGCCGGGGGCGAGCGGACTGGTGCTGATCGATGCGGGGTTTGGCCCGGTCGCCAAGCGCGCGGGCGAGCCGCTGCCAACCGCCGGCCGCCTGCTCGCCTCGCTGGCCGCGGCCGGGATTGCGCCCGAGGAGATCGGCACCGTGCTGATCTCCCACGTACACCCCGACCATGTGGATGGCTTGTACCTGGACGATGGCACGGCCACGTTCCCCAATGCGGCGTACCGGATCGGCGCAGAGGAGCTGTCATTTTGGAGTGCGGAGCCGCTCGACCTGAGCTGGTCTCCGTCACCGCCCGGCTTCAAGGCAGAGATGCTTTCGGCGGCGCGGCGGCTGCTCGGGTTTGCCGGCACGTCGCTGCAAACCTTCCGCGCCGGCGAGCCAGCCATGCCAGGGATCGGGACAATGCCGCTGCCGGGCCACACGCCGGGCCAGACCGGCTTCGTCATCGCCACGGGCGCGGGCCACGTGCTCTACACCGCGGACGCCCTCACCACCATCGAGATGTCGGTGGCGACCCCGGAACGGCATAACCCGATCGATCTCGACCCGGAGCTTGGCGTCAAGACCCGCAAGATGCTGCTGGAGCGGGTGACTGGCTCGGGCTGGCACAGCTTCTCGCCGCATTTTGCCTGGCCGAACCTGGGGACGATCCGCAGCGCAGGCCAGCGCTACCATTGGACCGCAGCCAAGTAGCCGCTCCGCCTGCCCGCGCGCAACTGGGAGGATGACAATGACCAGCGGAGACATGCAGATGCCGGTGGACACGCAGCGCCGCCTGCTGGACCAGGCGGCGGTCGCCGACGTCACCATGCGGGAACGCCTGGCTCGCGACAACGCCGAGTGGGCGGAGATGGCCAGCTACTACCATCCGGACTCGACGGTGGATGTGTCCTGGTTCAAAGGCAGCGGGGCCGAGTTCGTTGCGCAGTCGAAGCAGCAATCCGACAAGCGCATCGCCAGCAGCAACGCGATCAACTTCCACGTCATGACGCCCGCGGTGGTCACGGTGAAGGGGGACCGAGCGGTTGCGGAAACGCCATGCTCGCTGCGCAGCTTCATGCGCCTCGGCGGCGTCGAGGTCAGCCGCGACAGCTTCGTGCGGCTGCTTTGGCGCGCCCGGCCGCTCGGCGGGGCTTGGCTGATCGCCGGGCTGCGCTGCATCTACGTGCGCGACCTGCTGTACTCCGTGCAGCCTGGCCAGGCGCCGGTGCTGGATGAGGCGAGGCTGAACGGCTACCGCCTCTCCTACCGCTACACCGCCTACATGCTGACCGAACTCGGACTGTCGCCGCGCGACGACTTGCCGGGGGATGACCGGCCGGACACCGTGGCGGCCTTGCGGGCCGGCGAGCAGCAATGGCTGGAGCAGGGCTCCATGCGACCCGGCGAGAAGGAGCCTTGAGGCCATGAGCGACAGCGACGAGATCACCCAGCTTGTCCTCCACGAGCGCCAGGGGCGGGACCGCGGCTGGTGGGAGCAGATGGCGTCGTGCTTCCACCCGGACTCGACCGTCAGCCTGAGCTGGTTCGACGGCACCGGCCCCGACTTCGTGGCACGCTCCCAACTCATGAGCCAGGGCGGTTTGCGGCCGCTGCACCGGCTGTCGCCGCCCGTGGTGCATGTGCACGGGCCACGCGGCTTCGTCGAGTTGCCCGCCGCCGTCGAAGTCCGTTTTCTAATCGACGGGGTCGAGGCGGACCTTATTTCCTACTCGCGGCTGCTCTACCGGGTCGAGCGCCGCACCGCCGGTTGGAAGATCGTCAGCCTGGCCGCCGTCTATGAGCGCGACACGCTGGCACCTGCCGTCCCAGGCACGGTGCTGACCGTGGACACAGAACGCTTCGGCCGCTTCCGCAGCTCCTACCGCTGCCTGAGCTACCATATCAGCCTGCGCGGCGCGCCCGTCCGCGACGACCTGTATGGCGACGACCAGCCGGAACGGGTCGGCGCGCTGTATGATGGCATCCTGCAATGGCTGCGCGGCGAGGCTGCTGCCGGCTGACCCGCCGCACTGTGCGCGGTCCCGCCCTCGCGGTTAAGCGTGGGACGACAGGGGCTTTCCCGGCGCCGGCATAATCTGATTTGATTGCGGCAAGCTCGAGGGCGCTTGGCAAGCCGGTCCGGTTGGATGGGGCGTGATGCTTGCCATGCCTTTGGGGCGATGCAACGACGGCACCTGGTGGGCAGAAGATCGGACATGGACGGAGGCAAAGTTACCCGGCGCCCAGGCAATATGGCCTCGCTGATCTATGACGAGCTGCGTACGAATATCCTGACTGGCGAGCTTGCGCCCGGTACACCCCTGTCGCAGCTCTCGATCGCCAGAATCAGCGGCACCAGCCGGGGCCCGGTGCGGGAGGCGCTGCGGCGCTTGCAGCAGGACCAGCTGGTGATCGCGCATGCCAACCACCGGTTCAACGTCGCGCCGTTCGATCTCGCCGACCTGGAAACCGTGCTTGGCCTGCACCTCACGGTCGTGACACTCGCAATCCGGGTCGGCGTGCCGTTCTTGACGCCGGAGGACGCCGGCAGCCTGCGCCGATGCGTGGACGCCATGGAGAAAGCGCTCGACCAGGACGACAGCAGCGCTTGGGAAGCGGCTTACCGCGAGTTCATCCTGACCATCGCCCGGCATTCCGGCGACCGGACGGCCCTGCTCGCGTCCCAACTGCATGACGACATCCAGCGCTACCGCTCCAACCTGCCGCACAAGGTGCCGCATGCCTGGTACACCGGCGCGCGGGATTTCCGGCAGATCGCCGAGGCGGCGGCGTCGGGCGACGGCAAACTGGCGGCCACGCTGTATGCCGACTACATGGGCCGGCTATCGTCGCTGGTGCTGGCAAGCGCTTCGCCCTCGTACGATGCCTCCAAATTGCGCGGCTACATGTCGGCCCTGTTGCCCGGGCCCGCGAAGTAGCGGCGTGGCGGACGGTGCCCGGCGAGGATCCGCCGTCAGCCCGGCGCCGTGGCCTTGCGTTCGCTGTCCAGCATCTTCATCAGTTGCTCGTCATAGCGCGTGCCCGCCACGGCGGCCGGCGGTATGGCATCGGCAATCCGCGCGAGGTCGTCGGGCGACAGCGTGATGTCCAACGCCCCCAGCGCCTCGGTGATCTGCCCCCGCTTGCGTGCGCCGACGACGGGGACGATGCTCTGGTCTTGCGCCAGGACCCACGCCGTTGCGAGTTGGGCGTTGCTGACGCCTTTTTCCTGCGCAATGGCGCCAAGCGCCTCCACCAATTGTTGGTTGCGCTCGAAATTGCCCGGCCTGAACCAAGGCAGATGGCCACGGTTGTCGCCTTTGGACGTAGGCTTCGCCTTGCCGGTCAACAGCCCATGCGCGAGCACGCCATAGGCCGTGACCCCGATGCCGAGCTGCTTCAGCAAGGGGAGGATTTCATGCTCGGGGCTTCGGCTCATCAGGGAATACTCGATCTGCAGGTCACAGATCGGATGCACCGCATGGGCCCGGCGGATCGTGTCCGGCCCCATTTCGGAGAGGCCGATATGGCGCACATAGCCGGCCTTGATGAGGTCGCTGATGGCCCCGATCGTGTCCTCGATCGGCACATGGGGGTCCAGCCGCGCTGGCCGGTAGATGTCCACATGGTCGACGCCAAGCCGCACCAGGGAGTAGGTGAGGAAGTTCTTCACCGAGGCAGGGCGCGAGTCCAGGCCGACAAACGCGCCGTTCGGGCCACGCAAGCCGCCGAACTTGACCGAAAGCACCACCTTGTCGCGCCGGCCGGCGATCGCTTTGTTGACGAGCAATTCGTTATGGCCGCCGCCATAGAAATCGGCCGTGTCCACCAAGGTCACGCCCCGGTCGACGGCCTCCTGGATCGTGGCGACGCTCTCCGCGTCGTCCATGCTTTGGCTGATCAGGCCTGACATGGAAGCGCAGCCGAGTGCTATCGGGAACACCGCCTGCCCGGGCGCTCCAGGCTCGTGAGAACCGAGTAGTCTGGTGCCGGCAGCCATTTGCCATCCCCTGTATCTATCTTACTTATGACAGAAGCCGTAACCTGTAACCAGGCAAGGGTCAACAAGCATGCCGCGCATCGGATTGAGCGCCCCCGTGGTCCGGGCCAAGGCCATCGACATCACGCTGGCCCAGATGCGCAGGCACGGCTTTGAACGGGTCCGCCTAAGGGACGTCGCTGGCGAGTTGGGCGTAAGCCATGTGGCGCTCTACGCGCATTTCGCCGACAAGGCGGCGTTGCTGGACGCGGTGACCGAGCGATGGCTTGACGAAGTGGGCGCGGCGCTGGCGGCCATCGGGTCGTCGCCCAATTCACCGACCGAGAAAATTCGGGCTTGGTTCGTGACGTTCTACCGCCTGAAACGGGAGCGCATCTTGCATGACCCCGAACTCTACCGCGCCTTCGATGCGGCGGCGCAGGGAAGAAAGCCGGTGTTTGCCGCCCATCTAGCAACGCTCAAAGGCCAGCTTGTGGCCTTAGTGGCCGGTGCCGCAGAGCAGCTTGGCTCCGATAGCGCGCCCGACACAGCGGCGCTGCTGTTCGAGGCAACCACCGCGTTCCACCATCCCAAACTCATGGCCGAGCGCTGCGGCGAGGACCGGGAAGCGGTGTTGCTTGAGATCCTAGACGCGATGCTGCTCGGGATTGCAGCGGCGAGGTGTCAAGAAGGCGCCGGTCAAGGCCGTTAGCAAGCCCTGGTTTTGTCGTCGAAGGCTTGACGTGCGTGTTCGACCCCGTCGAGGTTTTCCACCGCCCAAACCCAGACGCCGCAGAAGGCAGCACCAAGCGTTAGGCCGAGCGTCGTAAGCCTGTACTCGACCTTAGGCGGCACGACGGCATGCACAGTGCGCACCAGGAAACCGTCACGTTCCATGTGGCGCAACGTCTGGGTGAGCATCTTCTGGCTGATGCCAGGCACCAGCTCACTTAGGCGCGTAAAACGCAGTTCACCGTGCTCGCCCAGGACGTCTAGGACCAGCATCGTCCACTTGTCGGCAACGCGGCCGATCAGGTCATGCACCAAGGCTTCGATCCGAGGATCGATGTGGTCCGGCGGCGTCGCTGCGGCATACAGCTTGGCCATCGCGATCTGCTCGGCGGTGAAGTGCGGCAGTGCAGGCAATACGCTCTCCTTTTGGTAAGTATAGAACCTTGCGGTGCCTTCTTCCAAAACGAGAGTGACATGACCTACATGCGGGCAGCAAGCACCGTCACGGCGCAAGGACCCTCGCATGAAACTGGAACATAGGACCGTGCTGATTACCGGAGGCACGAGCGGCATCGGCCTCGAACTGGCTCGGCAACTGCTGGCGCGCGGGAACACCGTGCTTGTTACCGGCCGGGATCAGAACCGGCTTGATGCTGCTGCACAGGCCTTGCCGGGACTGCACAGCTTCAAAAGCGACGTCAGCGACCCCGAAGCCATCGCGACGCTGCACGACGCCGTGCTGTCGCGCTTTCCGGCTTTGGACACCCTGGTCAACAATGCCGGCATCATGCGCAACCTCAAGCTCAACGAGGAGCGGAGTCTTGACGACGTGACGCGCGAGATCGAGATCAACCTCAATGGACCGATCCGGATGGTTCAGCAGTTGTTACCGCACCTGAGAACCCGGCCAGATGCGTTGATCGTCAACGTCTCGTCCGGGCTGGCCTTCATCCCGTTTCCGGCGGCACCGGTCTATTGCGCCGCCAAGGCGGGTATCCACTCATTCACGCAGTCTTTGCGCATCCAGCTTCGGGGCACGCGGGTGAGCGTGGTGGAATTGGCCCCGCCCGGGGTTGAGACGCCGCTGTTTCGCGGTGAATTCGCCGAGGAAATGCGGGGGCAGAAAGCAATGAGCGTGCAGGCGCTCGCCAGGCGCGCCATTGCCGGCATCGAAGCCGGCAAGCTCGAAATCCAGCCGGGTGTTGCCAACGTCCTGAAGGCGATGAGCCGGGTCGCACCAGGCTTCATGCTCAAGCAAATGGCACGCATGGATTCCAAGTCGAACAGCGGGTAATCGCAAGCTTGGCCCTGAGCGAGGTGCGGCAACGGCCGTCCCGAACCCGGCGGCGAGGCGTGCGCTAGCCGTGCGCGCCCCAAGCAGACCGTGGTTGCGTGAAATAAACCCGCGTCGAGGCGAGGAAATACATTGTTACCGGTCCGGGCTCCTGCGGGACTTGGCTGATCGTCATTTGCGTGGCCTACTTCGTCCTGGTCAGGAGGGCGAAGACTCTCTGCCGCAGGAAATGGTCGAAACGTCCGGGGGATTTTCTATGACAAGGCTGAAAACCGCGCTGATCGCGGGCGTATTTGGCGTCGCAACGGCCACAAGCCTAGCCGCGCTCGGCAAGCCGCAACTCGTGCTGGTGACAAACGCGGCCGCTGATTTCTGGACGGTTGCGCGCCGCGGCGTCGAAAAGGCAGCGAGCGAAAATCCAGACTATAGCATGGAGGTCGTGGTAACCGGCCAAGCCACTGCGGCCGAACAGCGGCGCGAGCTTGATGACCTTTTGGCGCGCGGGGTGGCGGGAATTGCCATCTCGGTCGACGACGCGTCGCATGCCACCGATGAACTCGATAAGGTCGCAGCCAAGGCGGTGTTGGTCACCACCGACAGCGATGCCCCGCAAAGCAAGCGGCTGGCCTATATCGGCACGGACAACGTGGCGGCCGGGCGGCAAGCCGGCCAGGAAATCATGAAGACAATCCCCAACGGCGGCAAGATCATGCTGTTCGTCGGGACGCTCGACGCCGATAACGCGCGCGAACGCGTCCAGGGGATCCGTGAGGTGCTGCAGGGCAGCAAGGTCGAGATCATCGACGTGCGAACCGACCAGGTGGACTTCACCAAAGCCAAGAGCAACGTCGAAGACACCTTGACCAAGTATCCCGACATTGCCCTGCTATCAGGCCTGTGGAGCTACAACACCCCGCAAATTGTGGCCGCGGTGAACGCAGCCGGCAAGTGCGGCCAGGTCAAGATCGTGGGCTTCGACGAGGATCAAGGGACACTGCGTGGCATCATGAACGGGTGCGTTCAGTCGACAATCGTGCAGAACCCGTTCGAATTCGGCTACCAATCGATGACAGACATCGTCAAGGCAACCAAGGGCAACAAAAGCTGGGTGCCTGCCGATGGCAAGATCATCATCCCGACCCGAGTGATCGATAAGTCCAATGCCAAGTCGTTCGCCGATCACATGAAAGAGCTGCTCGGCTAATTGCTTTAATGTCCGATTTGCCGGTCGAGCACGCGCGGCCGAGCGGGGCGGTGCTCGATGACGCGCACCGATCCGCCACGCTGCTTGAGCTCGTCGGGATCACGAAGCTGTATCCCGGCGTGCGAGCACTGAACGACGTGAACCTACGGGTAAGCCGTGGCGAAGTCGTGGGACTCGTCGGCGAGAACGGCGCCGGCAAATCCACCCTGATGAAGGTCCTCGGAGGGGTTGTGTCACCGTCCGAGGGCGTCATCCGCATTAACGGCTGCGAGCACGCGACCCTGACGGTAGCGGGAGCGATGCGGGCCGGGATCGCCTTCGTGCATCAGGAACTCAACCTGTTCGAGAACCTCGACGTGGCGGCGAACGTTTTTATTGGGCGCGAGACAATTGCCGGCGGCCCGCTGCGGCTGGTGTCGGGCCGCCGCATGCGCGAGCAGGTCAGGCCATTGCTGGCCCGGCTAGGGGCGGATTTCGCGCCCGATACGCTGGTGGAGGCCTTGTCGATCGCCCAACGCCAGATGGTGGAGATCGCCAAAGCGCTCTCGACCGAGGCCCGTGTGATCATCATGGACGAGCCGACCTCAAGCCTCACCCTCACCGAGACGGAGCGGCTGTTGGCGGTGGTGGCCGACTTGAAGGCGCATGGGGTGTCGGTGATCTTCATCACCCACCGGCTGGGTGAGATCGTCGCGGCCGCTGACCGGGTCGTTGTGCTGCGCGACGGGCGGACGGTCGGCGAACTCGGGCGTAGCGAGATCAGCCACGGGGCGATGATACGGCTGATGATCGGGCGGGAGCTTAAATCGCTGTATATCCCGCCGCGGTCGCCGGCGCGGGATGGCGGGTGCGATGTCGAGGGGTTGGTGACCAAGGCGTTTCCGGACCGACAGGTCGACCTGCGGGTCAAGCACGGGGAAATCCTGGGCCTCGCCGGCTTGGTGGGGGCGGGCCGAACTTCGCTGGCGCAGACCATCTTCGGCATCGACCGGCCGCTCGCCGGCACCGTGCGGCTGGACGGCGAGACCGTGACCATCCGGCGGCCGCGCGACGCAATCCGCCTCGGGGTGTATTTGGTGCCGGAAGACCGCAAGAAGTCGGGGCTGGTGCTAGAGATGCCGATCCGGGAGAACATCTCCCTGGCCGATCTCGGATCACACGCGAAAGCCTGGCTGATCGATCGCGGTTCGGAGACCAAGACGGCGCGCGCACAGGCCACTTCCCTCGCCATCAAGACGCCAAACGTCGAGACGGTGGCGATGAGCCTCTCGGGTGGCAATCAGCAGAAGGTGGTGCTCGGCAAATGGCTGGCGATGCGGCCCCGGGTGGTGATTTTCGACGAACCGACGCGGGGGATCGATGTGGGGGCAAAGGGCGAGATCTATGCCTTGATGCGCGGTCTGGCCGATGCGGGCGTGGCTATTGTGATGATCTCCTCGGACATGGAGGAGGTCATCGGGGTCTCCGATCGCATCGCGGTCATGCATGAGGGGCGCGCGTCCGGAATGTTGGAAAGGGCGATGTTCTCGGAGGACAACGTGCTGCGCCTGGCGATCGGCCAGCCGCTCGAGGGCATCGCAGCCTGATGCGCAAGGAATTGGGGCTGCTGATCCTTTTGCTGCTGGTGGGCGGCATCACCGGGGCGATCAATCCGAGCTTCCTGTCCCGCGTGAACCTGCTCAACCTGGCCAACCTGATCGGGTTGTTCGGCGTGTTCTCGATCGGCGAGGGGCTGGTGATCATCACCGGCGGCATCGACCTGTCGGTTGGATCGATGTTCGCGCTGCTGGGCGTCGTGTTCATCGACTTGCTGACGAAATTCGAATGGCCGTGGCCGTTGGCGCTGGTCGCGGTGATCGCGGGAGGGGTGGTGCTCGGTGGGCTGCAGGGCTTGTTGATAACCCGGTTGAAGATGCAACCCTTTGTGGTGACCCTGTGCGGGCTGCTGATCTATCGTGGGGCGGCGCGCTACTACACGACCGACAGCACGCGCGGGTTTGGCTATGGCGACGAGGCGGACGTGATCGGCCGGCTCGCTTCGGGGCACGCGTTTGGCATACCTGCGCCGTTTTTGTATCTGCTGGGCATTGCGCTGGTGATTGGCGTGGTGCTGCACCGGTCGGTGTATGGACGCTACCTCTACGCGGTGGGCAAGAACGAGGAAGCGGCACGCTACTCCGGCATCGCGACGTCTTGGGTGATCGCGGGCGCCTACCTGATAGGCGGAGCCCTGGCCGGCGTCTCGACAGTGCTGCTTGTGTTCTACACGGACTCGGTATCGCCGAGCAGCTTTGGGAACTTCTACGAATTATACGCAATCGCCGCCGCCGTTCTGGGCGGCTGCAGCCTGCGCGGCGGCGAGGGATCAATCCTCGGCATCGTGCTGGGCACAGCGCTGCTGCAGGTGCTGCAGAACCTCGTCAACATCCTCGGGATCCCGAGTTCGCTGAACTTCGCGGTGATGGGGACCGTGATCCTGCTTGGCGTGCTCGCCGACCAGCAGTTGCAGGAACAGCGCCGCCTGGCTGTCGCCGGGGCCGAGCGGGAGCGCGGGCCGACGTTGTTGCGGCGGCTGCGCAGGGCCTGACGCGCCGGGAAGCGGGCGCCCGGGATGGACCGCTGGCAAGGCAAGGTTGCCCATCATTGCGGTCGATCCCGCCGGCTGATGAGGCAGACCGTCCTTCGCCGGACGGGGCGCTCGAACCCTCAGCCGCGTTTGCGCTGGGACCGCTCACGGGCGAACAGGTTGTCAGGCTTGGGCAATCCCAGGTTCTCCCGCAGCGTCGTGCCCGGGTAGTCCTTCTGCAACAGCCCCCGCTCCCGCAGGAGCGGTGCCACGGTATCCGCAAACAAGCGCAACTGACCCGGCTGCGACTCCACCAGCATGAAGCCGTCGCACGCGCTCCCGTCGAACCACTCCTGCATCTCGTCGGCCACGTCCTCGGCCGTGCCCACGTAGCTGTCCTTGGGAAACCCGAAACGCATCACGAACTGCCTGACCGTGAGCGCCTCGTCGCGCGCAGCGCGGAGCATCCGCGTCATGTCGCCTTTGAACCCCTCGCCGACGCTCTCGATCGCCTCCAGCGGGAACGGGTCGTCCAAGCCATACGTCCGCAGATCGAACCCGTGGAACGAGCCGCTGAGATACTTGATCGCGCCTTGCAATCCGATCTGCTCCCGGCGGGCGGCCTGGATCGCTTCGGCAGCCTCCCGCGTGGGCGCGATGAGCGGGGTGCAACTCGGAAGTATCGCAACCTCGTCTGGGTTCCGGCCGTATTCGACCACCTTGGCCTTCAGCTTGCGATAGAACTCCTGGCTGACGCCGAGGCCGTAGGAGCCCGGCGTAAACACGCAGTCGACGAGGCGCGCCGCGAACGCCAGCCCTTCGTCGGACGCCGTCGCCGTGAACACAATCGGCCGCCCCTGCCGCGACCGGTGGAGATTGAGCGGACCCTTGGACGCGAAATACTTCCCCTTATGGTTCAGCGCATGGAGCTTCTCCGGAAGCAGGAAGATGCCGTTCTCCTTGTCCTGCGGCAATGCGTCGTCCTCGAAACTGTCCCACAGCCCGGTTACGACGTGGTAAGCCTCCTCCCCGATCTCGTAGCGCTCCCGGTGGGAGATGGCATGGAAACGGCCGAAATTGTCGGACGAACCCTTGGGATCGGTCGTTACCAGGTTCCAGCCGGCCCGGCCGTTGCTGATGTGATCCAGCGACAGGATCTGGCGGGCGATGTTGAATGGCTCGCAGAAGGTGGTCGACATGGTGCCGACCAGGCCGATGTGCGTGGTGACGGCCGCGATGGCGGCGAGCAAGGGCGTCGCCTCGAACCGGTCGAGCCGATGCGGCGGCGACACCTCATCGGCCCACAGCGTGTCGGCGACAAAGAAGAAGTCTGCCTTGAACTCCTCGCCGATCAGGGCCTGCTCCTTGTGTTTGTCAAAGTTCGTGCCTGGGTAGGGCGGCATGCCGGGGTTCAACCAGTCCGATCCGGTGCGGCCTGCACCCTCCGGCATGATGCCAAGCTTCATGTGGCCGTGCTTCATCGTGTCTCCTTTGAGTCGTGTTGACGGCTCAGATCAGAAACGCAGGGCGGCGTCAGAATGACCCGCGGCACGGCGCTCACCCTGGCCTCATTGCGTAGACCTGGAGCCGCGCGCGCTCCAGTGCTGCCGGGCCGTCAGGGGGGTTGAACGTGGGCACGGGAAGACCTTGGCAACCAGCGCGAACCAGCGCAACTGCGACCTGCTGACCCAGGACCCGAGATCGCCAACCCCTGCAGCTTTGCTGTCACTGGCCTAACTCGCTCCATCAAAGAGATGGGCGTCAGACCCTCCGCAGTCAAAATCAATGGTCCCGTAAGAGCGCTTGATGAAGCCGTCCAAGCGCCGCGCGCTTCTAGGCACCATCGTGAATACAACGTTGCGTAATGCGGTGAGCTTGTCCTCGCCGTGCGTCACCGTCACGGGCTGGATCACGGGCGTTTGCTCGCCGACAAAGAATGTCAGCCATGGCGTCCCACTGGCATCCTGAAAAAGTTTGACCCGGACCAGGTTTGCCCCGTTACTAGCCAAGCTAGCGGCACGCTGAGGCATGTAAATACCGGTGCAGGTCCGGTCATTGATTAGCTTCAGGATCGGCCGTTCAGGCACGGGTACATAGCCTGCTGCATGGGAGGCAGAGGCCGGGCGATGCTCGTCGGCGGCTGCGTTGCCGACGTGCGAAAGCGTGCCCGCAGCGTCGACCGCCTTGGCTCCCTGCAACGGGTCGAGCTCCACCTGTCCGCCGCTGACAGGGTTTGATCGGCGCGTCACGTGGGATGATTGCAAACCAAGCCAGTCCCTGGCCGGTGGATGGGATATTGCGCGTGCGACCATACGGGCCGCTGGGCGTGACGGGGCGATAGCGGATGCACGATCAGACGGCATTGAAGGCATAGAGTGCGGCGGAGCTTTGGACGCTGGGGCGTTTGAAGCCAGGGCATTCAAATCTTGGGCGTCTTTCGGCGCTTGCGCCGACAACGATGGAGTGGCGTCCGGAAGCGCCGCGGGCTCTTGCTGCTTGGTAAGCGCAGTCACGTCCAATGGCGGGGCTGAGCTGAGGTCCGAACTGGCAGCCGCGAACGCAAGGCCCGCCGCACCAAGTGCCAGCATCACTCGCTGCCTCGGGCTGACGGGGTTTGACCCGGCACGTCCCGAAATAACGCGTTCGATCCGGTGGCGCAGGGTCGCGTGGCGCGCCATAGCCAGCCCCCGCAAGACCGGACCCGAGCGGCGACCCATCTCCAATAGAACCTCGGCATAGCCGGGGCGATCGCCTGTGACCTCCATGGCGTGATCGTCGCTGGCGAGTTCGGCGAGAGCCGCAAGCCGGCGATGCAGCCACCATGACAGAGGACTGAACCAGAATACTGCCCGATTGACCTGTGACACAACAAGCATGGCGAAGTCCCAGCGCACAACGTGGGCATGCTCATGGGCAAGAACGGCTTGGCGCATGGGCGCAGGCCAGTCCACGGCGTCCAAGGGCAGCAAGATCACGTTGGCGATCGTCACCGGCGCCGCGACATGGCGGCTGATGCGAATGTGGGCGTTCGCTGGCCAGTGATCCGCTATCCAGCCAGCGGGTAGCGGCACGGCCTTGCCCAGCATCCGCAAGGACAGCGCAATGCCGACTGTCAGGCGCAGCAACAAGATGCTGCTCACCACGAAGTACACGGCTTCCAGCCACGGGCTGATTAGAGGCGGCCTTTCGGTCGCGAGCGCTCGCCCGGGTGTTTCCAGCGCAAACGGCTGCACCTGGGGGTCAGCAGCACCGATCAGGGTTGTGCCGGAAAGCTCGGGTAAAACAGGCACCCGAAGCGGGGTGGCCCATTGGAGCGCTGGCATGGCGAGCGAAGCTGCCAGGATGACGGTCCATGCGATAAGGAGCAACCGCGCCTGCCTGATGCGGAGCAGCCAGAGGCAGAATTGGACGACGGCAGCGAGAAGGAGCGAGCGGAGTGCCGCCTGTCTCAAAGCCTCCAGCATCATCGGCCCTCTTTGGCGGCGTCGACCCGCTTGGCAAGCAACTTCAGGGTGCGTGGATCTAGCATTTGTGCGTCGGCCATGCCAAGCAGCACCTCCTCCACCGAACCATTGCAGAACCAGTCGACAATCCGCCTCACGGCCCTGGCGGCGACATCCTGCCGCGCTGCCGCGGCACGGAAAATATATGTTCGGCCGTCGACAGTGTGGGTGACATAGCCTTTGCTCTCCAGCCGCCGGAGAACCGTCCGCACCGTCGATTCCTTGGACTTGCGGCTCAATTGTTCCCGCACCTGGTCGGCCGTGATCTCGCCCGCATCCCAAACCAGCTGCATTACCTCCAACTCGAGTTCACCGAGGTCAGACATTCGTTCGTTCATGGAGCATCAATCCGCTAATGCTGCGGCAGTTGGCCTCGATTACAAACAGACGCAAGCCTCAAACCACGCCGATTGCTGGCGACACAAGTGCGTGATAGTTGGTAGCGTTACGAGACGTCGTGGAGAGTACCTTATGAAGGGCTACGCTTGTCACAGCGGTTCCGCCGCTCGCGGTCAACTCGTTCCACTTCGATTCTAGCTAAGCGGCACAACCCAGAGTCCACCGTTGGCGTGAAACGCCGCGCGGTGTGGTTCGGTGAATGCTAAGCGGCAGCCAACGACTGGCGCTGGGCGGGCGCCGGCGCGAAAAGCTGGGCCGGCTGGTTGTGCTTTCTTTGGCGTTGCTGTCCTTGCTGGTGTTTCCGCAGGCGCAGTCACCAGAAGGCGCATCGGGGCCGCATTCGATGGATATCGTTGCGGAGCAAGCGCCAGCAGCGGCGCCGGGGCCGCCTGCTGCAACGGAGGCATCGGCCGCGCCGGTCCCCTCAGCGGCACCGGTCCAGCAAGCTGACACACCGCTGCCGGCACCCGCACCCGACGTGCCGCCGCCCGGACCGGTTCAGCAAGCCGAGACACCGCCGCCTGTTGTGGAACCCGGCCCTTTAGCTGACGTGCCGCCGCCTCCCGACAGGCCGCGCCTGCCGGTCCGGCAAACTCAGACATCACCCTTAACGTTGCCACCGCCGCCAGTCGAGCAGGTGCGTCCGCCGCCGGCGCGTCCGCCGCGCGCGACGGCACAG
>CAXTRX010000043.1:0-22392 GCA_964246785.1 uncultured Acetobacteraceae bacterium
GGGCGGTTGGGCGGGCTACCAGGGCGGCTGGGTGGACGGCGTCATCATGCGGCTGGTGGATATCCAGCTCGCCATCCCGTTCATTCTGCTGATCCTCTTGGTGATGGCGGTGATCGGGCCGGGTCTTGCCAACCTGGTCGCGGTGCTGGGCGTCACCGGCTGGGCGATCTACGCCCGCACCGCCCGCGCCCGCACGCTGGAGATCCGCGTGCTAGAGTATGTCGAGGCCGCCCGGGCGGTCGGCGGCGGCACGGTCCGCATCATGGCGCGCCACGTGCTGCCAAACATCCTGCCTGCGCAAATCGTGCTGCTGACGCTGGATTTGCCGCGTTTGGTGGTGCTGGAGGCGTCCGTCGGCTTCCTCGGCCTGGGCGTGCAGCCGCCCACACCCACGCTGGGCAACCTGATCGGCGACGGGCGCTCGTTCCTGCTGGTGGCGAACTGGCTGGTGCTCTATCCCGGCATCGCCATTGCCGTCCTGGTGGTCGGGTTCAACCTGCTCGGCGACGGCCTGGTGCGGCGCATGGACCAGCGGGGCCGGTGACCCGTTTCGTCCTCCAGCGGCTGGGCGTGGCGGCCCTGGTGCTGCTGGGTGTGAGTGCCGTGGTGTTCTTCGCCCTGTTCCTGACCGGCGACCCGGCCGCGCTGATGCTGCCCCCCACGGCGAGCCAAGCCGACATCGCTCAATACCGCCACGCCATGGGCTTCGACCAGCCGGCGCTGCTGCAGTTCGCCCGCTATCTGGGCCACGCCGTCACCGGGGATTTCGGCCAGTCGTTGCGGTTTGGCCAGCCCGTGCTGGGCCTGATCGCCGAACGCCTGCCCGCCACCGCGCTGCTGGCCCTGACCGCGCTGGCTTGGAGCACGCTGCTGGGTTTCGTGTTCGGCATCGTCGCCGCCGTCGCCGCCCACTCACCGTTGGACCTGGCCGTGCGGCTGCTGGCGCTATCGGGCCAAGCGATCCCGGTGTTCTGGCTCGGGCTGCTGCTGATCCTGGTCGTGGCCGTGGATTGGCGCTGGCTGCCGACCGGCGGCTATGGCGGCGTGCAGCACCTCATCTTGCCGGCGTTGAGCCTCGGCGCCTACTACATGAGTGCCGTGACCCGGCTGGTGCGGGTCAGCCTGATCGAGGCATTGCAGCAGGATTACGTCCGCACCGCGCGCGCCAAGGGGGTGCGCGAGCTTCGCGTCGTGCTGCACCATGCCTTGCGCAACGCGCTGATTCCGGTCGTCACCGTGCAGGCGGTGCAATTCGCCTCCCTGCTGGGCGGCGCCTTGGTGACAGAGGTGATCTTCGCCTGGCCCGGCATCGGCCGGCTGGCGGTCCAGGCGATCCAGAACCGCGATTTCCCGTTGGTGCAGGCCGTGGTGCTGCTGTCGGCGGTGGTGTTCGTGATGATGAACCTGCTGACCGACCTGGCCTATGCCGCCCTGAACCCGCGCGTGCGCATCTCGTGACCCTGCGTGCCCGCACGCTTGATCTGCTGGCCGAATGGACCGCCATCCCGTCCGTCGCTGGCGATGCGCCCAACCTGCGCCGGATGGCGGAGTGCATCACCGGCCGGTTGCGCCGCCTCGGCGCCGCCATTCTCAGTGACGGCATCGGTGAGGCGCCGCTGGTGCATGCCCGCATCGACCGCGGGACTGGGCCTTGGATCCTGTTATACAACATGTACGACGTCATGCCCGCGCCCGCGCCGGGCTGGTCCGTGCCGCCGTTTGCTGGCGGCATTCTGGACCTGCCTGGCTTAGGACCAAGCTACGTCGGCCGCGGTGCGGAGAACAACAAGGGCCCGTTAGCGGGCATGCTGGTGGCGCTGGAGGTGCTGCTCGGCGCTGGCATGCCGGATGCCAACTTCGAAATTCTGATCGAAGGCGAGGAGGAAAGCGGCAGCCGCACACTTAGGCAGTACCTCGCTGCCGGTTCGCCCGTGCGGCCGTGCCAAGCGGCGCTGTTCCCGTCCTTCTGTGAATACGGCGGCGGCCCGCCGCGGGTGTATCTCGGCACCAAGGGAATCGCCCAGGGCCACATCCGTGTGGCAAGCGGCGCCTGGGGCGGACCATCGCGTGCGGCGCATTCCAGCAACGCGCCATGGATCGCAAATCCGGCCGCAGCCCTGGTGACAGCGTTGGCCGCCTTGCCCAAAGCGTTTCCCGCAGCAGCACTCCCGGCCGACGCGCGTCCGGTCCTGGCAGCGCTGGCGCAAGCCTTCGACCCCGCGGCCGAACTCCGCTTCCGCAATGCCCAACGCTACTCAATCCAAGGCGGCCCGGCGGCAATGCTGGAAGCCGTGCTGACCGCGACGTCCTTCAACCTGTCCAGCCTGGCCACCGATCCGGGCGGCAGCAGCGCGGTGATCCCGAGCGCAGCAGAAGCCCGCTTCGACCTGCGCACGCCGCCAGGCATTGATCCGCAGACCATCCTGGACCAACTCCGCGCTGCCCTGCCAGCAGGTATGGCAACGCTGCACGTGCGCGACTGCTACCCCGGCCATCGGTTCGCGCCGGGCCATCCGGCGGTGGGCGCCCTGATCCACACGTACCGCGACGCTGGCCTCGCGCCGCAAATCTGGCCCTGGGCCATCGGTGCCAACCCCGCCCACGCCTTCGCCGCCGTTGCCCCGTGCTTTCTCATCGGCGGGCTGGGGCAGGGCGGCAATAGCCATGCCGTGGATGAATTCGTCACCCTGGACGGGCTGGACCGCTACCTCCGTTCTCTGCTGGCCTGGCTTCCCGCCACCGCCCGCGCCCTCGCTGGAGACCTGCCATGACGCAAGCCGATTTCCCCCGCATCCCGCTCGGCTTCTTTCCCACCCCTATCGAGCCGCTGCATCGGCTGGGCGCCGAGCTCGGCATCGGGCTGCGGCTCAAGCGCGACGATTTCTCCGGCTTCGGCGGCGGCGGCAACAAGGTGCGCAAGCTCGAGTTCCTGATGGCGGACGCACGGGCGTTGGGGGCGCAGGTGCTCATCACCACGGGCGGCCACCAGTCCAACCACGCGCGGATGGTGGCGGCGGCGGCCTGCAAGTTCGGCATGCAATCCGTGCTGGTGCTGCGTGGCGATGCGCCCGCCGAATACCAGGGCAACTTGCTGCTTGACCGGCTGTTCGGCGCCACACTCGAGTTCCTCGACCCGACCGACTACTTCCACCTGATCGACGCCCGGATGGAGGCGCATGCCCAAGCGGCGCGGGACGCCGGCAAGGTGCCCTACGTCATCCCGCTTGGCGGCGCCAACCCGCTCGGCGCGCTGGGCTATGTGCGTGCGGTCGAGGAGATGCAGGCGCAACTGGCAGCGGACGGCGAGGCGCCGCCCGATGTGGTGCTCGCCCCGCTCGGCTCCGGCGGCACCTTGGCCGGCCTGCATGTGGGCGTGCGCCGCCATTGGCCCGGCACCCGCATTTGCGGCATCAGCGTCAGCCGCGACCGTGCCTGGTTCCAGGACCGTGTGGCCACCATGGCCGCCGAGTGCGCCGCGCTGCTGGGCTGGGACATGGCATTCGCCCCCGCCGACATTTGGGTGGAGGACGGGTTTGTCGGCCCTGGCTATGGCAAGCCCAGCCCAGGCGGCATCGCAGCCATCCATCAGACGGCCAAGCAGGAGGGCGTGCTGCTGGACCCTGTGTACACCGGCAAAGCCATGCACGGGCTGATCGCGCTGACCGGTAGCGGTGCCATTCCGCCGGGCAGCCAGGTGCTGTTCCTGCATTGCGGCGGCAGCCCGGCGCTCTACCCGTTCGCGCAGGCGCTGACCGCCCCCTGATGGGCTTGCCGCCGCTGCGTTTCCTGAGTGCCGCCGACGTGGCGGCCGCGGGTGGGCTCGATACCGCGGCAGCCTTGGCCGACATCCGGGCGGCGATTGCGCTCTGGCGTGCCGGCGCGGCGGAGATGCCGGCCGAAACGTCCGTGGCGCTCGGCGGCTCAGCACAGGCGCGGGCCTACGCCCTGCCGGCACGGCTGGATAATGCCGACGCCGGGGTCAAATGGACAGCGCACCGGGCTGGCGGCGACGGGCTGCCGGCGCTTGTCTCACTAACGCTGGTGTCGGATGCGACGACCGGGCTGCCGGTGGGCCTGGTGGAAAGCGCGTCGCTCACGG
Source organism: uncultured Acetobacteraceae bacterium (assembly GCA_964246785.1). Lineage (GTDB taxonomy): Bacteria > Pseudomonadota > Alphaproteobacteria > Acetobacterales > Acetobacteraceae > LMUY01. Next base: position 4,100 of record CAXTRX010000043.1, read on the forward strand.
CGGTGCGGACGGCGGCGGTATCCGCCCTGGCGCTGACCCATGCCGCGAGTGCGCCGGTGCGGCGAGTGACGCTGCTCGGGGCGGGGGCGCAGGCGGCGGCGCATCTGCGCATGCTGGCGGCCATGTTCCCTGGACTGGAAGCGGTGTGTTGCTGGAACCGCACCCCGGCGCGGCTGCGCGCGATGCTGGCGCTGCAAGCGCTGCCGTGGCCAGTCATGACCGCAGACGCGCCGCACCAGGCCATTGCAGATGCGGACGCCGTGATCTGCTGCACCGCCGCCGCCACGCCAATCCTGCAAGCCGGCGCCGTGGCGCCGGGCCGGATCGTGATCCAGGCGGGCTACCATGAGGTGTCGTTCGACGCGATCGACCAGGCGGAGACCGTGGTGGTCGACCTATGGGGAGAGTTCAGCCAGACCAGCGCCAAGAGCCTGTTCCAAATGCACCGCGCCGGACGCTTCCCGGCCAGCCGCGTGGCCGCCGACCTGCCCGCGTTGCTGCTGGATCGCTGGCAGCCACACGCTGGGGCGGCGGTGTATTTCTCCAGTTTCGGCCTGAACCTGTTCGACATCGCCCTGGCCGCACGCGTGCTGCGCGAGGCCGCCTCGCGGGGAGTTGGCACCGTGTTGGCGCTGGACTAAGCGTGCCCAAACTTGCTTCCAAAAGGACGCGTGATGCTAACCATCCACCACCTTGGGCACTCGCAGTCCGAGCGGATCATCTGGCTCTGCGAGGAGCTGGACGTCCCATATGAGCTGAAGCGTTACCAACGCGACCCGGTCACAATCCTCTCGCCGCCAGCCTTGCGCGCACTGCACCCGCTTGGGGCCGCCCCCGTGATTGAGGATGCTGGCGTACTGCTCGCCGAGTCCGCGGCAATCGCCGAATACATCATCATCAAGCACGGCGGCGGCCGCCTGCGGCTCGGGCCGGACCATGCCGATTTTGCCCCCTATCTCTACTGGTTCCACTTCGCCAACGGCAACCTGCAGCCAGTCATGGGGCGATCGATGATGATGGCGCGCGCGGGATTGGCGCCGGAGCATGCATTGCTGCGGGCGGTGCAGGGACGGCTCGACCGCGTCATGGCCTTGGTAGAGGCGCGCCTGAGCGAGGCGGATTACCTCGCAGGCCAGGAGTTCACCGCGGCGGACATCATGAGCGTGTTCTCGCTGACCACGATGCGCTTGTTCCAGCCCGTCGATCTGCAGCCCTATCCCAACATCCTAGCCTACCTGCAGCGGATCGGCGCGCGCCCAGCCTACCGCCGCGCGATGGCAAAAGGCGATCCGGACCTGACGCCCATGCTGACTTAAGCGGCGGCTGGATGCCCAAGCGTCCGTCTGCCAGACCCGGCATCAAGGTTGCCACATTCAACATAAACAACGTCAACCGGCGCTTGCCCAACCTGCTCGACTGGCTCGCCGCCGCCGCGCCGGACATCGTCTGCCTCCAGGAACTCAAATGCGAGCAGGCCGCGTTCCCAGTCGGCGCGATCCGCGATGCCGGTTATGGCGCTGTGTGGCGCGGCCAGAAAACCTGGAACGGGGTGGCCATCCTGGCCCGCGGCGCCGACCCCGTGCTCACGCGCGACACCCTGCCCGGTGACCCGGCGGACCGTCAAAGCCGCTACATCCAGGCAGCCGTCGCGGGCGTGCTGGTGAGTTGCATCTACCTGCCGAACGGCAATCCGCAGCCCGGGCCAAAGTTCGACTACAAGCTCGCCTGGTTCGAACGCCTGATCGGGGAAGCCGCCGGGCTGCTGTCGGCTGGCGTGCCGGCGCTGCTGGCCGGCGACTACAACGTGGTGCCCACCGACGCCGACATCTACCCGACGAAATCCTGGGCCCGCGACGCGCTCGTGCAGCCGGCCCCGCGGGCGGCCTTCCAGCGCCTGCTCGGCCAAGGCTGGACCGACGCGATCCGCCAGCTCCACCCGGACGCGCGGATTTACACGTTCTGGGACTATCAGCGGAACCGTTGGCAGCGCAACGGCGGGCTGCGCCTCGACCACATCCTGCTAGCCCCGGCGCTGCAACTCCGGCTGCGGGCGGCAGGCGTTGACCGCGAGATGCGGGGCCAGCCGAACGCCAGCGACCACGCGCCCGCCTGGGCGGTTCTGGATCGCGGCTAGCTTTGCTGCGGCGCGAGGCCGCAAAAGCCTTGATGACGCCAGTGCCAACCGTCGCCGTCTGCTCCAGCAACGCCACGACTTCCGCGCTGATGGCGGCAGGCATTGCGAATTTTCGGACATGGCCATCAGCAACTCCCTCGCCGTATGCTTGAACACGGAGCGCACTCGAGCAAGGTCGTACGAAGTGGTGTGCGCTGGGTTGGAGCACTCAACGCAATGACCGAACGCATACTCATCTGGGGCGCCGGAGCGATCGGCGGCACGGTTGGCGCCTATCTCGCCCGCGACGGGCATGACGTGACGTTTGTCGACACGGTGGCCGAGCACACCGCCGCCATCGCCAGCCCAGGGCTGCGCATCACCGGGCCGATCGAGCAATTCCAGATCGCCGCGCCCGCGTTCACGCCCGCGGCGCTCGCCGGCGTGTGGGATCGGGTGTTCCTATGCGTGAAGGGCCAGCATACGGAGGCGGCTGCCCAGTCGCTGCTGCCACATCTAGCGGCCGACGGCGCCGTGGTTTCGTTGCAAAATGGTTTGTGCGAACCGATCATCGCCGGCGTGGTCGGCGCCGGGCGCACCATCGGCGCCTTCATCAACTTCAGCGCCGACTGGATCGAGCCGGGCAAAATCCTCTACGGCGGCCGCGGCGCTTTCGTGCTGGGCGAGCTGGATGGCCGCACCACGCAGCGGCTCACGGCACTGCACGCCATGGTCCGCGATGCGTTCGAGCCCGGCGCCATCATCACCGAGGACATCAACGGCTATCTCTGGGGCAAGCTGGGCTACGCGGCGCTGCTGTTCTCCCAGGCTCTCGGCCAGCTTGGCATTTGCGACTGCCTGGCGCGAGCCGAGCTGCTGCCGCTGTGGCGCAGGCTCGGCGGCGAGGTGTACGCGGTGGCCGTGGCGCTCGGCATCCGCCAGCGCGGCTTCAACGGCTATGACCCGGCGGCTTTCGCGCCAACCGCCACGGCCGCGCAAGCCCAAGCCTCAATCGACGCCGTGGTCGCCTTCAACCGCCCCGCTGCCAAGACGCATTCCGGCATCTGGCGCGACCTGGCGGTCCGCAAGCGCCGCACCGAGGCGGACATGCAGCTCGCACCCGTGATCGAAGCAGGCGCCGCGCACGGCATCGCCACCCCAGCGCTCACCCGCCTCGCCGCCATGATCCACGAGGTGGAGGACGGGCGCCGGCCGATGAGCGACGACAACCTGCTCGAACTCGCCCGCGACTAGAGCAGATCCCGATCAGACAGAATCGTCTGATCGGGTGAAGATGCTCGCAAAACAACGAGCTAGAGCTTGTGGAGTGAACGCGAGTGAACGGAACATGCTCCAGCGTGTGAACCCGCAATCCCCTCTTAGGGGAGATAATCTATGCCGGGATCATGCGGGTTCGCTGGACGCGGCTGCGGCCCGCGACCTCACTTTGGCAACAACACACCCGCAGGCCAGGTCGGCAAGTCGCTTTGGCGGCGCCACCTCACAAAGCTGGAACGGCTACAGCATTCATCGAGTGGGGCGCAGGTGCTCCCCTTTGATTGTGGTGCACCCACACCGCCGCCTGCGTGCGGTTCGAGAGACGCAGTTTGCGCAGGAGACTTTTCACGTGCACCTTCACGGTCGTTTCGGCAATGCCGAGCTCCCGGGCGATCGCTTTGTTCGAACCGCCGGAGGCAAGGCAGTGCAAGATTTCCCACTCCCGCTCCGACGGCGCCATCACGCCGGGTTTGCTCTTCAAATCCGGCGGGCTGCTGGGCAGCGACACCAGCGGGAACGCGGTAGGCTCCGGAGCCGTGCAGCCGCTCGCGTGGGACGGCTTTGCACACCACGACGCTTCGTCCGCCTCGACGCAAGCCCCCTGGAGCGACCCCGGAAACAGCTTCTGACCGTGAACAATCAACTCCAGCGAACTCAGCAACAGCTTGCTTGGCATCGTCAGCCCAAGCAGCCCATCCGACCCGGCGCGCGACGCATCATCCAGGGTCTCCGTCGTCACCATGGCCGCCACCAGCACTTGCGGCACATCCGGGTAGGTGGAGCGCGCGAGCTGCAGATCACTCACGAGCTGGCCGCGCTCATAAGGTGCAACAGCAAGACCCACGATCAACGCCGGCCGAACGGTCAATGCATGCTGGGACAGGCTGCCAAAATCATCTCCCTCCGCCAGAATCGTGAAGCCGATCCGGCGCAGGACCTGCTTCATGCCAAGCCGAATAACCCAGCCTGAACCGAAGACCAGAGCATGGTTGCTCATGTCGCTCCTCTAGCGCAAAGGTGTTGTATCAAGGGGAAAAACCTGCACGTTACCGTTATGTTTCCTACCAAATAACGGGGTTTTGCACAATCATTAATGATACACGATCGCGATAAAATTCTCGCAATGAAACCGGACGACACCGCCGCCGCCCGGCAAAACTGCCGAAACAAATCTGGCCAGCCAAGATTCCGCCCACCAAATCAAGCCAGTAACGGAATGGCGGCACGCGCGCCCAACGTCCCGATGCAACCACGCCGCCGCCGCAGCACGCCCAACGTCGCTACCGCCAACGGAGTAGGCCCGGTCAGGCCGCCGGTCCAACCCAGAGGCTCGCCACCGCAGCGATACGCCCCCCGGGCCGATACCACCAAAAGCTAAGGGTAGAAGTCGCCGCAGCGATCTCGTTGGTTGTGTGTACTATCCACTCAGTCCTACCGGCCATGCAACCTTTGACGGGAAAGTATCTATCACGACGGTATTGAAGTCTTCGCGTCTGGATCCCTGCTTAACGTCAGCAATAGCTACGCCGCTTCTCAAGCACATCATCTTTTTGGCTCAGTTGGCAGGCCTGACATAATCTGCCCTAATGTTGGCGGCGGCGGCACTGGCACGGTCATGAACGTGCCACTGTTCAGCTTCCCAATGATGCTAGAAGGCGGTGTCGCGACTGGGGAAGCATCGTCGTAGGCCGGTTTGATTGTCTTGGCCCCATTCGGTCCGGTTAGCGTGACTTGCGACAACTCGACGTTGACAATCCTATACTTGCCTATGTCGCTTCCAACCGTGCGAACCAGCGATCTGTCACTATCCTGAAAAATCGCCTGCTTCTGGCTCGCGGTAATGATCACGCCTGACAGGCGAGGCAGCGGCTCGCCGCTGGCCGCCCCGGATGGCGTGGCTGACCCGGCGGGCGGACGGCGGCTTACGGAGAACAGCGGGCGAGCCAGCGCCAGCCCGGCATAGTCCTGCGTGAGCCCAGGATACCCGCCGAGACTGGGCCCTGCCACCTGCGCGGCCCGCGGCTCCGGCACGACGAACCCACCGGGGAATGATGCCGGCGCGGCGACCGTGAGCCAAACCTCCGCCACCAAGACCGCCAGCAAAATGGCGGCGCTAGACCAGGCCCGCACGTCCACCCAACCTCACCGGGCCGACCATGGCATACCGCCATAAGCATCGCCGGGCACAATCATCTCCCCCGTCTTCCGGCTGGTTGCAGCAAGGTTTCATTCAAGATGCCTTGACAAACACACTGTTATCCCACCGCCGAATGCTATTTCGCAGCACTTTACAAGTGTAAGCTCTCGACCGGGCAATGGCCAACTCCGCCGTCTGATCATAGGACATGCTTGTTAAGCGTAAATCACCGAAGTGTTACTCGAAAACACTTCAAATGCCTGACCCCGATAGATGCGGTAACGCGGGACCTCGCGTAAACCACCGGCGACAGCTTCAACTCATAGCTGGTCTGATTTCTTGGGGGAACGTTGTGGCAGCAGATATGACTGAAGGTGGGATTAGCATGCGCGGGTTGCTGGGCCGGTTCGGTGCGGCGGCGCTTGCAGTCACCACGCTGGCTAAATTCACGACGCGTTCAGCTCGGGCCGCGACGCCGACGGGCTCGACCGGCGATGCCGCGATCCTGAACTTCGCGCTGAACTTGGAGTATCTCGAGGCTGAGTATTACCTGCGGGCTGTCACCGGCGCTGGTTTGCCCGCGTCGCTGACCGGCCCTCAAGCGGGCACCGTATTGGCGCCTGCCACCACGGTTGTGCCGTTCCAAATTCCCGCGCTGGCCTACTGGGCACAGCGGATTGCCGCCGACGAGTCGGCGCATGTGAACTTCCTGCGCGCCCAGATTGCCGCGGAAGGTGGGGTGCCGATTTCCGAGCCCAACATCGACCTGGTGAACAGCTTCAACACGTTGGCCGTCGCCGCCGGATTGATCGCCAGCGGGCAGACCTTCAACCCGTTTGCCAGCGAGATCGACTTCCTTCTCGGCGCATACATCTTCGAGGATGTCGGCGTGACCGCCTATGCGGGGTCGGCAGCGTCGCTCACCAACCCGGGCAACATCTCCTACGCGGCCAGCATCTTGGCAATCGAGGCGGAGCATGCCGGGGCCATCCGCGGCTACCTCGCGCAGATCGGCGGCGGTGCTGCGACCAACGCGATTTCGGCCCTGCGTCAAACTCTCTCCGGCGTGCAGGATAACGGCACCAACCTCAGCGCGAGCGGCGGCAATGCGTTTGCCTTTGCCAACGACGACTACAACGGCCAGGTGTTCCGCCGCACGCCGGCCCAGGTGTTGAACATCGTCTACGGCAACACCAGCGGCGGCACGACGCCGGGCCTGTTCTTCCCGTCAGGCGTGAACACCTGAGCTCGCCACAACAAAGAGCGAGGGCTCCCAATCCACATCGGTCGGAAAGCCCTAGGCACACCAAACCAAGCAAGCTGGAGCACCTAACTGTGTCAAATCTTCTATCCCGAGCACTGCAGCAGCGGCTGGAGCGCCGCAGCTTCCTCCGCCGCGCTATTGTGGGCAGCGCGGGAGTGGCAACAATCCTCGGTGGCGAGACGCTCGGCAGCCGCCGCGCACGCGCGCTCAGCGCGGCCACAATCAACAACGTGACCGACGCGGAGATCTTCAACTTCTCGCTGAACTTCGAGTATCTCGGCTCGCAATACTATCTTGCCGCCACCGGCAACCCGCCGCTGCCCGCGTCCGTGACCGGGACCTCGGGCGGGTTGGAGCTGCCGTCGGTGACGAAGGTGCCGTTCGAGAGCGCGGCCACCAGCAACTTTGCGCTTCAGCTTGCCAATGACGAGGTTGGGCACGCAACCTCCATCCGCGAGGTGATCGCCTCTGAGGGCGGCGTGCCGATCAATCAGCCGCTGATCAACCTCAACAGCTCCTGGACCACGCTGGCCATGGCGGCTGGCTTGATTTCCGCCGGCCAGGCGTTCGACCCGTTTGCCACGGAGGCAAACTTCTTCGTCGGCGCCTATGTGCTGGAGGATGTTTGCGTCACGGCGCTATGCGGCGCCGCTGCGCTGATCACCAACCCCGTCAACCTGGCTTATGCCGGCAGCATTCTGGGTGTCGAGGGGTATCAGGTTGGATTGATCCGGTCCTATTTGTCTGAAATCGGCGGTGACATCGCCACCGATGCCATCTCGACGTTGCGTGCCACATTGGCCAATGCAATCACGCCAACGGGCGTGCCGGACGACGTGGGAACCGGAGCCGAGGGCAATCCCTTCAACTTCACCAACGGCGACATCAACGCCCAGGCCTTCCGCCGCACGCCCCAGCAGGTGCTGGCGATCGCCTATGGCACGACAGCAGTCGGCGCCACCGGCGGCGGTTTCTTCCCCAACGGCGCGAACGGGACGTTCACCACCACCTAGACCCGTTTGAACTTGAGTGTCCGCTGGGAGCGGACGTCGAAACGGGTCCAGCCATTGTTTTGGCGAGCAGTTTCACCAGCCCAACTGGAGACAGTTGGGCTGATACTGCTCTAAGCGCTCGCACCCGCTTCCACTTTTCTAACCCCCTCTTCATCTGGGAGAGGGCAGGGGTGAGGGATCACAGCGCACAACCTGACCCTTCTCCCTGTCGACGTGCGCTTTGCGGCGGGTCAGCGAAGCCCGTGCTGCTCACCCGGTGGCTGCCACATCGACCCGTCGAGCGGTTGGCCGAACCGGGCTTGCGTAGCCAGGCCCAGCATCATGCCATGCAACCGGCGCGCAACATCGGGCAGCGCCCGCGCCGCCGCCCACTCCCGCGCCGACGCGGCCAGCGCCTTGCGGGCCGCTTCGTCTGCCAGCAGGCTCGCCATCCCCGCTGCCAGCAGGTCCGGGCTGATCCCCGGCAACTTGAACACCGCACCCTGGGCTTCATCGAATAACGCCAGAGGCGTCACCGCAACCGGAATGCCCGTGGCCAACGCCGAGCGCAACGCAGCGCTCGATGACTCCTTTGACCGCTGATAGGGCAAGACCAGCAAGTCGCACCCCTGTAGCAGCGCCTGCTGCCGCGGCAACGAGACGAACTCCGTCTGCCATTCCACCGTCAGTCCTTCGGCCTCAGCCAGCTCACGGCAGCGCTCGATTTCGCCGGCCGACACCGGATCGCCATACTCTGCATTGACCAGGCGCAGCCGGATGCGAGGCCAGATGCTGCGTAGGCGGGCAGCGGCCGCGATCAACTCCGCAATGCCTTTATCAGGCAGGAAGAAGCCGGTGCAGCCAATCACCGGTGCCGCATCCTCGCCAAGCGGCCGAATGGCGGCGCGAGCGGCCACCGCTGCCGGGTGCGGCAGCAGCGTCGTCACGCCCGCCAGTCCAAGTTCGTCCAGCCGCACCAAGTCCGCCAACGTATGTACCACGATGCGGCCCGCACGGCCGAGCGCACGCAGCGTCGTGCCACGGTCCGCCGCGGCAATGTCGAGCAGATGGCGGGTATTATGCAGCGTAACCATCGCCACCCGGCCGGCATCGGCAAGGCCGTCCACGACACGGCCGAGCCACAGCCACGGCAGCAAACCCGGTTGATGCTGGATCACCGTGACGTCGGCATCCGCCCTGGCCAAGCACGCAATCAGCCGATCCACACTGCTGGCATCACCGAGCTGCCAGGCAGCGCGGACGTTGTCACCGGCTACGGCGCGGTCGTCGGCAAAGACCATGATCTCGCCGAGCTTGTCGCGAGGCAGTGCATCGATCAGGCCGCGGGAATACTCAGCAATGCCGCAACGCACGCCCCAGCTCGACACCCAGCTCAACCGAACAGGCGCTGGCGGATCGGTCAGCAGCAGCCGGCTGGCCGCATGCACCAGCCGTGACGTAAACGCGGCTGGGTCGGCCGATTGCAGGATTGCGCGGCGTGCCGGCTCAACCAGCTTGGCAAGCTTGCCAGCGGCAGCTTCGTGCAAAGCAGCGACCAAGTCAGCCAAATCCGGCTCCGCCCAAAGCGACAATGGCGATGCCAGATGGCTGGTTGACTGAACCAGCCGCCGCTTGATCAGGCGTGCCGTTTTAGCGGTGCAGAAATCCAGGTGCCCGCCATGCGCCGTGACAATGACCGGCACGCCCGCCGCCGACGCCTCAGCCGCAGGCAGGTTGTAGCCCTCGCCGCGCGACGGTAGCACCAGGGCGCCCGCTGCACGATAAAGCTCGACCATCGCGTCCTGGGAGATGTCTTGATCCAAAAGCTCGATGGTTGCGGCGTTTGGATGCGCGGCGCGGAGGCGGTCGATCTGTTGGGCGGCCTCGTTGTGCGGGTTGGGAAAGGTCTTGATGACCAATGTCACTGCATCGCCGGCTGAGAACGCCCGAACCCAGGCGGCCAGCAACACGTCCAACCCTTTGCGCGGAAAGGCAGAGGAGACGTGAAGAAAGCTGAATGGCTGGCTTCTCTCACGCCCAAGGTTGCGCCCGGGGTCCAGTTCGGCAAAGCGGCCGAGTTCCGGCGCCTGACCCAGGTTGAGCACCGGTTTGGCCACTCCGGAGTCGATCAGCGCCTTGGCGACAGCTTGCGATGGCGCAAATACGGCATCGAATGAGCGGTTCAGAACGGCGACCGTGTCAGCCTTGATGAGCGACTCTTCCCAGAAGAACAGCGCCGCCAAAAGGTCGCCGCGGTCCTCGGGCACGTAAAGCGGATAATGCCCGCTCAGGACCAGCTCCGGTCCGCACCTTGGCCGTTCCCGCATCGCCAAGCTGGACACCATTGCTCGGTCGGGTTCGGGAACTTCGCACAAGTCGGCAATGGCGGCGCCTTCTACCGGCGCGATGCGCACTGTCCCAGGCCGTTGCCTGTCCAGCGCCCTTGCCAGACCACGGTTGATTGCCGCCAGGCTGTAGGTCTTGGTCACGTGGCCCACGACCGTCACTTGCAAATGGGCGCGTAATGCGTCGGTGCCGGGTCGGTATCGCGGTGCCAGGGCGCCGGCAAACGCCAACGTCTCCATCAGGGCCGGCAAGTGGCGGTCGAGCGACCATTGCCGGATGGACCTGTAGCCTTGTCCCGCCAGGGCCGAACGCTCCCTCGCCGCCTCCAGCATGGCATCGGCAACGGCCGCTGGCTCACGTGACGACAGCAATATGCCTGCACCGCCCAGGGTAAACGGCACCGCGGCAGCCGGCCAGGCAACGACGGGGATGCCGTAAGCCATCGCCTCGACCAGCGGGACGCCGAAACCTTCGTGCTGGCTCAACGAGACGTAGAGGTCGGCCAACCCATACCAGTCGTGCAGTTCGCGGTCCGATATCGACCCGGTAAGCTGCACATCGGCCTGCACACCCCCCGCAGTCATCCGCTGTTGCACGGTGGCGATGAACTTATGATCGTCAACATCAAGCCTGCCGACCAGCACAAGCCGGCAGGGACGGCCAAACCGTTGCTTGAACGCAGCGAATGCATCCACCAGTGCATCTTGCGATTTCGATCGGGTTACCCGCCCCACGAACAAGACTGTAAACACCCCGTCGGATGCTGCCGGGGGGCGAGCAGCCCGCTGCATCATTGCAGCTATGTCAAACAGCAGCGGGCAGGTCGCCACCGCCGCGAAGCCAAGCTGCCTGAGCTCTAAGCTGTTATACGCGCTATCGGCTAGGGCAAAGAGGACCCGCCCACGCAGCTTGAGTAAGTTTTCGCGACCGATTTGGGCTTGTCGCTGAATGTCCGGCATGTCGCAAAGCAGATCGGCCGGCGTGATGTTGTGGTAGATAAGTATCTTTCTGGCCGACAATGCAAGAACCTGGTCGAAACTCTGAAATCCCATGGAATAGTGGAACAGCAAAACGTAGTCATCGTGTTCCGGCATGCTGTCGAGCATGCGGATGTCTTGACCAAGCCCGCCACCACGGTGTTCCACAAAAATCTCGCTATGGAACCCGGCCTGCCGCAGCTTGGACCGGAGCAGCAGCATCGAGTTCGTGATCGCGTCACCAAGCCCCGACCCGGCGTGAAACTGATGAACCGCCCGCAGAGGAGTCCGGGTTGACACATCCAAGCCCACTGGCGCCGCTGGAGGCGGATCGAGGGCGGTGTCATGCGCCAGCGCAACACTTGGCTCTGACGTTATCCTCAGCGGCGGCGTCGGCGCGTCGGCGTCCAGCATTGCAGGCGCTGCAAGCCCAGCGGCAGGTAAGGCCGGCCTGGGCCGGAACCGGTATGTCAAGCGGCGCAGGGCGGCGAGCGCGATGACTTTCGTGCTGACATGCCAGAGCGCCAACTGCCGCGCTTGGCTTTCCAGCCGGGAAGCCGTCTCAGCCAGCAGGCGGTTCAATCCGATGACTTCCTGCGCCCGCGCCAGCAACTGCTGCTGCGCCGCGTCAAGCGAGGCTCGTAGCGAGGCCGCATCAGCGCGGCTGGCTTGCTCCGCCGTGTTCGCGTGATCGATCAGGCTGCGCAGCCAAATGCTTTCCTCATTCTTTCGCCGGATGTCATCGCGCATCGTTCCGGCGAACAGCACCGCATCCACCAAGCGCTCGCTGCTCGCCGCCACCCGCATCTCGGCGGCCGCGAGAGCAAGCTTGGTCGCAGCCAGCCGTTCTGCGAGTTGGGAGTGGCTTGCCAGCATGGCGTCGTCCCGGCCATGCGCGGGAGCGGCGATCAGCGGCCTCAGCTGCGCCTGCTCCGCGGAGATGTATATGTGGTTCAAACCGTCATGCAGCGCCTGCACATAATCGGCTTCCTGCAAGATCACGCCGCATTCCGCATCCTGCGCCGGAACCACGACCAGCCAAGGCCTTAACTGCGCCAGACCCGCCCGGCGCAAAGCCACTGAACTACCGTCGCTCAACTTGATCCGCAAGAAATGCACCGGTCCTTCAAGCGGCTGCCATAAGCCCGCCGTCGTCACCCTGTCGCGCGGGCGCGCGGCCGACAGCGGGTCGACCAATGCCTCGGGGCGGACCAACACGCCTGACCAGCCGCGGTCATAGAATGCGCGCGTGATGGAGGGACCATCCGCAGCTTCGTCGCTCCAGTCGACATAGCTGCCACGGTCGACGCTGTTGAGCGCACGCCAGAGGACAACGTCCTCGCCATTCGAAGCATAGGATACGAATGTCATACCTGCTCGGCCTTTATAGCAGTTCATCAAGCCCAGGCAACGGCTTGCACAGACTGTGCGAAACAACTGCGGCAGCACCGCCCTTGATTGGTCGGTTCAGGGGTGTGCGGCGCCTCTTGAGGCGACACACGTAAACGTGTGCCAATTGCCGTCGCAGCCAGCGCTGCGCCTGCATCCCAATCCAGGCGGTCACGGTAGAGGCTGCACGATAGCGTTGCTGTCGCGCCTCGAACCTTGCGCTTACGGGGCTTGCAGAAGAATGATAAAGGTTAAGCAATGCCCGAATACGATCAGCTATTACATGCTGCCATGGCCAAGCTGGAACGCCGCGCTATGTTCAAAAAAGCCGGAACGGGCTTGGCTGGAGCCATAGCAGCGGCAACGCTCGCCGGCACGGCGATCGCTCCCACCCCGGCGGAAGCGGCCAGTGAAGTGCTGCCTTCCACGGCTGCGCCCACACAAACCGATGTCAACATTCTCAATTTCGCGCTCAACCTTGAGTATCTCGAAGCGCAGTTCTACCTGAATGCGACCACTGGCACGGGTCTGTCGGCAAACGACTTGGCGGGCGGCACGGCGACGGCTTCGGCGTCCACGCCCGGCGGCTACACTTTCGCCACGCCAGGTGCGACCCCGATTGCGGCGGGCAGCACGCTGGTTCCATGGCAAACCCCGATCATCCAACAATACGCCGACAACATCGCTGCCGATGAGCAGGCCCATGTCCGCTTCATCAAGACCGCGCTCGCCTCGCTCGGCGGTGGGATTGTTCCCGCGCCGGTTTTGGACGTCAGCGCGGCCGGCGCCTTCAGCACGTTGGCGCGGGCCGTCAACGCTTCGGCAGGCTCCACTGTTCTCCCCGTGCCGTTCAGCCCCTATGCCAGCGAGGACTACTTCCTTGTCGGCGGCTTCATCTTCGAGGACGTCGGTGTGACGGCGTACGGCGGTGCTGCTGGCTTGATCTCCATGGGCAGCGAGTTGGTGCAGTATGCCGCATCAATCCTTGCCATCGAGGCCTATCACTCCGCCACACTGCGCACGCTGCTCGCCATACGGGGGGGAAGTGCTGTCACTGACGCCATCGCCAACCTGCGTTCGACCTTGTCCAGCGGCGTCGTATATCCAAACGCCCAGGCGGACGATGTGGGCACGTTCGACACGGCGAATAATGTTGTTGTGGTGGCTCCGCGCGACAGCAACGCCCTCGCATTCCGCCGCAGCGTCCAACAGGTGCTGAACATCGTCTACGGCAACTTCGGAACGGCCCGCACCGCCGGGTTGTTCTTCCCCAACGGCTTGAACGAGCTCGCAGGCCAGACTGGCTTCGCCTGATCAATCCCGCCCGCACTGTCTTACTCGCCCTCTCCCTTTGGGAGAGGGTTTGGGTGAGGGGCCTTGCCACCGTCGACCACCCAGTCAGCTTTCCTTAGAGCAAGTCCGCTTTTGGTAGGCGAATCGAACTTGCTCTAAGTCTCTGTTTGAGAGGCTGATCGACGCTTCAGGTCGATCCAACCTGAAGCGATCAGGCTCTAGCTCAGCACCGTGTCATCGACACCGGGAGGCAGGCAGACGATATCGATGTGGTCCAAACCCGACGCTTGATAGGCCGCCATGATGTCAACTGAGCTCAACCCGACTTGAGCTCGTCCGGTCCTTTCGACCACGCCGATCCGGTAGCCAAATGCGATCAGCCAATCCAGGTAGGCCGGTCCACTAATCCTGGAAATACCCGCCAGCAACCCAGGACTGAACTCGCTGAGAATGACCGGGGACCACTGGCGGATGATGCGCTCCGTTCCAAGCAGGGCCTTGTACTCCGCTCCCTCGACGTCGATCTTGATGAAATCAATCCGTTGCCCGGAGGGCACGAGGTCATCCACACGCAACGCGGCAACCGTATTGCGGCAGGAAAGCAGATCAACCTCAGTCTCGATCGCAGAAGTCGTGCCATTGGAATCCGACGAATACAGCCCCAGAATCCCGATCTTGGCATCAGCCGCAGCTTGACAGACCGTCAAGTTCTCGAAGCCATTCGCCCGTCGGCTTGCCTCCAGGAGTCGAGTGTTGGACGGGTTCGGCTCCACCGCGAGCACGTAGCCGCTACTGCCAACCCGCGCGGCCGCAAGCAAGGCAAACACGCCGATATTTGCCCCGATATCGATCATGCCCATGCCGGGCCGAAGGAACGTGCCAAGCAGGTTGGTCAAGTACCGGTCATAGGCTCCCGCCAGGGCATGCCGGCCGACAGCCAGGTCGTCTGGGTCTGCATAAAGCCGGTAGCCGCCAAGGTCAGCCAGTCTGATTGCCGCGCCGGGTTCCTTGTGCGTTGCCTGGCTCGCTGCGCTGATCAGCCCGCGGTATGAGAACTCCAGGCTGTTGAGATAGATCGACACCACGTCCTGCAGCGGACTGCCGATATGGCCGCTATGGCCAACCCACTCCTCGCGATGCGGCCGCCGGCCGAGGATCAGGCGAAAACATGCAACGATGTCATCAGGACTGGCACGATTGTCAAACGGCAGTAACCAAGGCTCGTTTTGGTCATCCATCGTCGATCAACTTCTGTCATTTATACTTGCCAGCATAGCGCGGCAAACCGGCCGATCCAAATGCCGGCCGGCTCAAGCGTGCCAAGACGCCGTCACGGTTGTTTCTCCGCCGCGGCCAGCATAGCGCCCCAAGCTCCGGACGCTATGTCTTGCGCCACGAACGCGTCCACCGCCTGCTCAAGCGCCGGGTCAGGTTGCAGCAGGAACGCGTCTTCAAAATGGGTGAAAGGCTGCGCCACCGCGGCGGCACAGAGCGTCGGATGGACCAATGCATCATGGTCCACTTCCACGCCGTCCGTCACCATCACGTCCTGCCGCCCAGCCGCGATCTCGTCGGCAATCGTCTTGTTGTCCGGGAACACGGTCAGGGTCGCGTGGCTCAGATTGGCATGGGCAAACGCCTCGTTGGCCCCGCCAGGGTTGACCACCAGCCGGACGCCTGGTTGATCGATGCTGGCCAGCGTGGTGAAACGGTCGCGGTCGGCGCAGCGCACCACAGGCCGCTTGCCGTCGCTGACCATGACCGGCCCGAACCGGGCGAAACTGCGCCGGGCCGGCGTGATGGAGATGCCGCCCACTGCTATGTCGAACTTGTCGGCCTGGGTATCGTCCGCCAGCTTGCCCCAGGATGTCGGCACGAATTCAACCCGCAGGCCGAGTTGGCCCGCCAATCGCTGTGCCTCGGCGATGTCCGCGCCGCGATAGCTGCCATCGGGCTCGCGAAGGCTGTAGGGCGCATAATCGCCCGGCGTTCCAACGCGCAACACGCCGCTTCGCCGCGCACTGTCCAGTGACCCGGCGGCCACTGTATGCGACGCCACGAGGGCGGCCATAAAGGCCAATACCCGCATCCTCGCGCGAACCAGGCCCGGCGGAAGGACGCTCGTTACTCCAAGCCCGCCCCGGTCAACGGCGGGGTTTGCTGGTGCTGGATCACGCGCCACTTGTCATGCTCAAGCCGGCGGTACACCGTCGTGCAATGCGCCTCGTACGGCTTCTTGCCCTCGCGCTCGGCGCGCGCGGTATAGGCGATGACGATCAAGCCTTCCTGCGGCCGGCTGACCTGCCGGTCCGAAAGCGTCACGTCCTGCCAGCGCGGGGTGCTGGCGACCGCCTCCGCCGCCTGCCGCCCGGTCACGATGAACGGCTTGGCCGGCAACACCATAAGGCATTGTTCGTCGACGGTGAGCCTGTAGTTGTCCGCATCCCCCATCCAGAGGCCTTGTTCCGAACCCCAAACGCGCTCGTCATCCATCAGCATTCTCCCACTGCTTCACCCTGCACAAGCTCGGGCCAGGTCCACGCGGAGACAATGCGCGGCTGCGGCCGAAGTTCGTCTGTCCCGGCAGTCAGGCCAGCCAAAAACGCTGCGGTCCCACGCGGGCGCCATGGACCGGGTCGCTGCCGGGCAACGGCACCGCCGCGATAGCACGCATGACTTCACCGAGGAGGTCCCCGCTTTGACCCATGTTGCGATGCGCCATCCCAGCCGGTATCACCACCACGTCGCCGGCCCGCACCGCCACCTGCCTGCCGCTCGGGCCGCCAAATGCGACGGTGACCTCGCCAGCCGCAAGGCCGAGAACCTCGTGGGCAATGCTATGGAAATGGTGGTAGCGGAAGATGCCGTTGCGCCACGAGTTGGACCATGAGTTTGCCGCGAACATGCTCTCCATCGCTGCCGCATCAGGCGGCAGCGCGCTTCGATACACCAGCACCGGCAGCCGTGAGTTCGGAAAACCGCCGTCGGCGCTGAAGTGATGCAGTTCCGGCTCGGTCATGGTGGTGCAAGTCCGCTATTTGACCGCGCCAAGCGTCAGCCCTTCCACAAGATAGCGTTGCAGCAGGGCGAACACCACCACCACCGGCAGGGTCGCGAGCAGCGTCGCCGCCATCACCTGGTTCCACTCCACGCTGTAACGCCCGGCAACCAGGTTGACCACCTTGAGCGGTAAGGTGAGCCTCGCCGGGTCCCGCAGCATGGTCAGCGCGATCGGGAATTCGTTCCAGCACGCGACGAAGGTGACGATGGCCGTCACCGCAATCGCCGGCACCGCAAGCGGGATGAAGACGTAGATCAGCGATTGGACCCGCCGCGCGCCATCCAGCCAAGCGGCCTCCTCCAAGTCCTTGGGGATTGTCGCGAAGTACGACGCCAGCATCCAGACGGCAAAGGCCAGTTGGAATGCAGCATAGATGATGGCCACGGCCAATCGCGTGTCCACCAGCGTGCCGCCGCCGACATGGATCGAGGCAGCCATGCGGAAGATGCCGAGCACGAGCAGGACCGGCGACAGCATCTGGGTCACCAGCAGGAACTGGCTGTAGCCCGCCTTGCCCCGGAACGTCAGCCGGCTGAGCGCGTAGGCGGCCGGGATGGCAACCAGCAAGGTCAATAGCGTCCCGCCCACGCTCACCAGGACGCTGTTGACCATGCCGGCGCCGAAATCAACCGTTTGCCACATCTCGGCGAAATTGCCCCAGGCAATCCGGCCCGGCAGCCAATGCGGCGGAAACGCAATCACTTCGTCGCGCGGCTTCAACGCCGTCGACAGCATCACCGCAAACGGCAGCAGCGTTGCCACCAGCAAGGGCGACAGCACCACCCAGCTCCAAAACGAACGCACCCAAAACGCCCTCTTCACTCGGCAGCCCGGCGCACGCGCAGGTAGACCGCCGTAAAGCAAAACACCATGGCCAACATCGCGAGCGACACCGCAGCGGCCTGGCCGGGATGCCCCAGCCGGAACGACAGCTCGTAGAGATAGGTGACAAGGATATGCGTCGAGTTATTAGGCCCGCCCTGAGTCATCACCCAAATGATCGGAAACGAGTTGAACACGTGGATGACGTTCAGCACCACCGCGATGTTGACGAACGGCTGCAGCAACGGCCACGTCAGGAACCAGAAGCAATGCCATGGCCGCGCCCCATCCAGCATGGCGGCCTCGTAGATGTCGCTCGGGATTGACGACAGCCCGCCCAGCAGGATCGTCGCGGTGAACGGGATCGATACCAGGATGCCGATCAGGATTTCCACCGGGAATGCCGTGCCGGCCTGCGCCATCCACTGCACCGGCTGCCGCATCAGCCCCCATTGCCGCAGCGTGGCGTTGATCATGCCGTAATCCGCATTGAACGACCAAAGCCATACCACTGCCGCCATGGCGAGCGAGATCGCCCAGGGCAGCATGATGATGGTGCGTGCCAAGCCGCGGCCATAGAACTCCTGCCGCAGTATCAACGCGACCGGCATGGCGATCGCT
>CAXTRX010000044.1:0-21814 GCA_964246785.1 uncultured Acetobacteraceae bacterium
CTCTGGAAGAGGGCCGGGGTGAGGGCCCCAGCCGCAATCCCGAAGCCAGCCTGACGCTCTCAATCTCCAACTACCACCTCGCCTACCGCACCCGCAGCGGCCTGCGCCCCGCCCTCCACGACATCAGCCTAGCAATCGCCCCCGGCGAGACGCTCGGCCTGGTCGGCGCGTCCGGCTCCGGCAAGACCTCGCTGGCCTGGTCGATCCTGCGCATGCTGCCCGGCAACGCGCAGGAGGGCGGCGGCCGCATCAGCCTCGCGGGCGAGGACCTGCGCACCATGCCGCGCCGCCAACTCCGCGCCCTGCGCGGCCGCCGCATCGGCATGGTGTTCCAAGACCCGGGCGCCGCGCTGAACCCCGCCATGCGGCTGGGCGACCAGGTGATGGAGGTGCTGGTCCGCCACCGCCAAGCCACCCGGCGGGACGCCGCAGCACAGGTCGAGCACTGGCTGGCCCGCACCGGGCTGCCCGACCCGCGCGCCATCATGCGCCGCTATCCGCACCAGGTTTCGGGCGGCGAGAAGCAGCGCGTGGTCATTGCCGCCGCCTTCGCCTGCCGCCCCCAGCTCATCATCCTGGACGAGCCGACCACGGCACTCGACGTCATCACCGGCGCGCGCATCCTGGACCTGTTCGCCGGCCTGCGCGCCGAAACACCGGTCGCCTGCCTCTACATTTCGCACGACATCGCCCTGGTGTCCCGCGTGGCCAGCCGCGTCGCCGTGCTGGACGCCGGAAGGGTGGTGGAGCAGGGCACGGTGCGGGATGTCCTCGGCCGCCCCACGGCGCCGCAAACCCGGCGCTTGCTGCAGGCCATCCCCGACCCGGCGCATCGCCTCGCCGGCCCGGCGCCAGCGCCCTCGCCACTGCTGACAATCCGGGGCGTCAGCGTGACGTACGGCCAACAAGGCCGGATCAACCGGCTGCTCGGCGCGCCGTCCCCGGTCCGCGCCTTGAATGCCGTTTCGCTGGCGTTGCGCCACGGCGAAATCCTTGGCATCGCTGGCGAGTCCGGCTCCGGCAAATCCACCTTGGCGCGCGCGCTCACCGGGTTGGCCAGCTTCGCGGGCGAGATCATGCTGACGCCTCCGTCGGGCGAGGCCGGCCCGCTGCGGACTACCCGCGACTGGCATCGCCAGGTTCAGATCGTGTTCCAAAACCCGGCTGCCTCACTCAATCCGCGCCACCGCATCCGCACCATCCTTAGCCGGCCGCTGCTGCTGTATCGCCAGCTCCCGCGCAACCAAATCGCCTGCAGCGTGGCCGCGATGCTGGAGGAGGTCGGGCTGCCAGCCGCCTATGCCGACCGCCATCCGCATGAACTGTCGGGCGGCGAGAAGCAGCGCGTCGCCATCGCCCGCGCCTTTGCCGCGGCACCCAAGCTGGTGATCTGCGACGAGGTCACCTCCGCCCTGGACGTCGTCGTGCAAGCCGAGGTGGTCCGCCTGCTGCTCGCCCTGCAGCGCCGCCACGGCACCGCTTTCCTGTTCATCACGCACGACTTGAACCTCGTCAGGCAGATCGCCCACCGGGTCGCGGTGATGTACCGCGGCAGTTTGGTCGACCTGTTCAATGCCGAAGATTTCGCGGCAGCCGATCGCCACCCCTACACGCGCGAACTGCTTGCAGCGGCGGGACCCGGCTTAGCGCGTCATTGTGCGCCCGGCGTTGAACCATGACCCTGCCCGGAGGCTCCGCCATGTCGGCACCGCAAATAAAGCTGGCTTTGCTCATGCAATGCGCCGCCGGGCTGCATCCCGGTTCCTGGCTCCACGGGGGCGCAACCCGCGGAGCGGCCACCAGCATCGACTACTACGTCGCCATGGCGCAACTGGCCGAACGCGGATTGTTCGACCTGTTCTTCATCGCCGACACGCCGGCCGCCCGCACCGACAACCTGGAGGCGTGGAGCCGCTATCCGCTGTTCATGAACTCGTTCGAGCCGATAACCCTGCTTGCCGCCCTGTCCGGCACCACCCGCCATATCGGCCTGGGCGCCACCGCCTCCACCACGTTCACCGAGCCGTACAACCTCGCCCGTCAGTTCGCCTCGCTCGACCACATCAGCCATGGCCGGGCGGCGTGGAACGTGGTCACGTCCGCCAATGCCTATGTCGCGCTGAACTTCGGCCTGGACGCCCTGCCGCCCCATGCCGAGCGCTACGAGCGCGCCCGCGAGCACGTCATGGTCACCCGCGCGCTATGGGACACCTACGAAGACGATGCCATGGTGGAAGATGGCGGCACTGGCCAGTATTTCGACCCGGCGAAGTTCCACGTGCTGGATCATCGCGGCAAGCATTTCCGCCTGCACGGCGCCCTCAACATCGCCCGCCCGCCGCAGGGCTACCCGGTCACGATCCAAGCCGGCGCATCCGAGATCGGGCGGGACTTCGCCGCCGAAGTCGCCGAGCTGGTGTTCGCTACCGCCACCAACCTCGCCGAGGCCATTGCGTTCTATGCCGATGTAAAAGGCCGCATGACCAAGTGCGGCCGCGATCCCAGCCACCTGAAAATCTTGGCCGGGCTCAGCGTGGTCGCCGCCGCCACGCGAGATGAGGCGCGCGACAAGCACGCCGCCATGCAGGCCCTCATGCACCCGACTGTCGGTAGGTTCTTCCTAAGCAACGACCTCGAGGTGGACCTATCCGCGCTCCCGCTCGACGAGCCGATCCCGCCCCATTTGATCCCGAAAGAAGCGCGCTTCCACAAGGCCTATTTCGACCAGATCATCACCGCCATCCGCGATCGCAATCCGACCCTGCGCGAGTTGTTCATGAGCTATGAGCGCGGCAAGGCCACGATGCTGGGCACGCCCACCGACATCGCCGACACCATGCAGGAGTGGATGCAGGCGGGTGCTGCCGACGGCTTCATGCTCACCTTCAACCAGCTCCCTGGCGACATGACGGCCTTCGTCGAGTTGGTCGTCCCCGAGCTGCAACGCCGCGGCCTGTATCGCACCGCCTACGAACCCGGCCATTTACGCGACCGATTGCAACTGCCTCGCCCCTCCAACTCCTACTGCCCCACATCACGGCGCGCGTAGATCATCCCGCATCGTGCGGCCGCAACAGTCCGCACCGCTGCAACTCCGGGCCGTCGCCGGACTTGTTCGCGCCCGCTTTGCGCATGTCGTCCAAGCGCTCCGCCCAAAGCCCGCCAACGCTCTGCCAGTTCCGTTGCGCGGCAGCCAGTTGGCGGGCATGATTGCCGCCGGTAACCACGCCAGTGATATGCGCCAAGCCACGACGATCAGCCCATCATGCCCATGAGTGAGGCGCCCGGCGAGCCCGATCTCATCGTGATCGGCGGCGGGCCCAGCGGCATCGGCGCCGCCACCCAAGCCGCCGCCTGTGGCCTGCGCGTCCTGCTGCTGGACGAGACGCAAAGCACAGCCGCCCCACGCTCCCCATTCGACATGCGGTGCGGCGAGGCCGTCTGGTCCGTGTCCGGGGCCTACCGGGTCGACACCATCGGTCCGGGCGGCCCGCGCCACTATCACGCCCCGGCCATCGTCGCCGCGACTGGCACGCAAGAGCGTGTGATCCCGTTTCCAGGCTGGACCACGCCCGGCGTCATCGGTCTTTCCGCCACGGCCGCCCTGCTGCAGTCGCACCGCGCACCGCCAGGCCGACGCGTGCTGATTGCAGGCTATGGTCCGCTGCTCGCCGGCGTTGCTGCCGGCGTTCTGCGCCGCGGCGGCCAGGTGGCGGCCGTCGCCGACTTGGCCCCAAGCCGCGGCTGGCTGGCCCGCCTACGTCACCCCCGCGTCCCAATCCTGCACCGCACGGCGGTCACCGAGGTAAAACCGGCTGCAGCGGGCTTGGACGTCGCGGTCGGCCGCATCGACGCCGCGGGTCACGCCCTTGCCGGCAGTCCGCAGCGGCGCTTCGCGGTGGATGCCCTGGTGGTCGGGCACGGTCTGGTCCCGGCCACCGACATCACGCGGCTGCTGCGCGCCGATCATGCCTACGACGCCAGCCGCGGCTTCTGGCATCCGGTCGCGGACAGCATGGGCCGCAGCAGCCTGGCGGGCCTGTATGTCGCAGGCGGCGCTGCCGGAACCAGCGGCGCCCGCGCGGCCCATCTGAGCGGGCGGATCACCGGCATCACCGTCGCGCGCGACATGGGGCGGATGCCGGCGGCCGCGCATGCCCGCCTGGTGCGCCCGCTCCGCCGCAAGCTCGCCGCAGCGTTGCGGCCCGGCCGCGCAATGGCCGCGATGATGGCGCCGCTCCTGGGACTGGCCGAAGCCATTCCAGCCGGCACCGAGATATGCCCTTGCGAGCACGTGACCCGCGCTGACATCGACGCCGCAGTGCTGTCGGGTGCAACCCAGCTCAACCAGCTCAAAGCCTGGACGCGCTGTGGCATGGGCCCGTGCCAGGGGCGCATCTGCGCCGACGCCGCCGCGGCGCTGCTCTCGGCGCACGGCATCACGCGGCCCAAGGCAGGCCAGTTCACCGGCCGCACGCCGTTGCGGCCCTTGCCGCTCGACCTGCTGACCGGCGACTACGCCTACGCCGACATCGCCCTGCCGCCGGCCGCTCCGCCCTGAGCGCCGCCGCCCGCTACGATGTGGCCGTCGTCGGCGCCGGCGTGATGGGTGCCACCACGGCGCTGCATCTCGCCCGCGCCGGCATGCGCGTGGCCCTGCTCGACCGCGGTGCCATCTGCCGCGAGGCCTCCGGCGTCAACGCCGGCACCCTGACGCTGCACATGACGCGCGCCGCCCTCATCCCCTACGCCATTCGCGGCCGCGCCCTGTGGCTGGATGCCCCGCGTTGGCTGGGGCGTGACGCGGGCGCCATCGCGGCGCCGGGTCTGTGCCTGGCCTTCACCCGCGCGGAGGAGGCGCTGCTGCACCAGCGCGCCGCAACCCGGCGCTTGCAGGGCGCGCCGATCGAACTCATCGCTCCAGAGCGCGCGCGCGACATCGAGCCGGGCCTCTCCACCAGCCTGCTCGCCGCGGCCCATTGCCCGCTGGATGGCCACGTGACGGCCTACCTCACCGGCAAAGTCTATCGCGCCGCGCTGATTGAAGCCGGCGTCACGATGCTGGAGGCTTGGCCCGTCGCAGGCATCGACCGTGACGCCGGCTGTTTCACCGTGCGCGGCGCTGCAGGACGCGTATTGCGCGCACGACGGCTTGTGCTGGCAGGCGGCGTTTGGCTCGAACGCATGCTGGGCTGGTTCGGTCTCGCCATCGCCGTGAAATGCCTGGTCAACCAGCTCGTCGTGGCCGAGCCCATGCGCCCGGTGATGCGCAGCGTCGTCAGCATCGCCAACGGCCTGTTGTCGCTGAAGCAATTCGCCCACGGCGCGGTGCTGATCGGCGGCGGCTGGCAGGGCTTGGGCGACCCCGACCGCGGCGGTGTGGAAGCCGTGCCGCAAAACCTGATCGGCAACGTGCGCCTGGCGCGCCACGCCATCCCGGCGCTGGCCGAAGCGCGCATCGTGCGTATCTGGCTTGGCCTGGAATCCGAAACCGCCGACGCCATGCCGATGATCGGCCCGATCCCCGGCGTGCCGGATGCCTACGTCATCGGCTGCGTTCACTCCGGCTACACCAGCGGCCCGTTCATGGGCCAACTGCTCGCCGACCGCATCCTCGGCCGGGAGCCAGAGCTGCCCCTGTTCGACCCGGCGCGCCTGCTCCCTTGCCCGGCCGCCGCACAGCGCCCCGCCGCATGATCCCGCCCGGCGCCAATCCCTACGCTGGCGTCTACGCCGCGACCCTGACACCGCTGCATCCCGACGGCCGCATCGACGAGCCGCGCCTCGCTCAGCATTTCGCCAGCCTGGCTGCCGTCGACGGCATCGTCGGCGTGCTCTGCAACGGCCACGCGGGCGAAAACTTCCTGCTGAGCCGCGAAGAGCGGCGGCGGGTGACCCAAATCGCCGCGCAAACCATCGGCGACCGGGCCATCATCGTCAGTGGCGTACTGAGGGAAAGCCCGGCCGAAGCAGCCCAGCCCGCGGCCGACGCGAAGCAGGCGGGCGCCGACGCCGTGCTGGTGTTCCCCCCGATCTCCTGGGCGCTGTCGCAGGATGACGCGATGGCGTTGCACCACCACCAGGTGATCGACGCGGCCGTGGCGATGCCGATGGTGCTGTACCAGGCCGGGGCGCGTGCCGGCACCCTGGCCTACCAGCCCGGCGTTCTGACCCGGCTGGCGCAGTTGCCTCGCGTGGTCGCTGTCAAGGAAGGCAGTTGGGAAGCCGCCGCCTACGACGCCAACCGCCGGCTGCTGGCCCAGGCGGCACCGCATGTCCTCTGCATGGCGTCGGGCGACGAGCACCTGTTGCCCTGCTTCGCCATCGGCAGCGCTGGCAGCATGGTGAGCCTTGCCGCCGTGGTGCCGCACGAGATCGTGGCGCTCGACCGTGCGGTGCATAGCCACGACCTGCCCGCTGCGCGCGCCATCCACGAGCGCCTGCAGCCGCTGGCCACCGCCATCTATGGCGCGGCGCCAGCCGGCTATGCCGCGGCGCGGCTGAAACTATGCCTCGAGTTGCTCGGCCGCTGGCCCGACGGCCGCCCCCGCGCGCCGCTCGCGCCGCTCCCGCAGGCGGAACGCACGCGCCTGCACTCGGCACTGCTCCGCGCTGGCCTGTTGCAAGGCGCCGCCGTATGAGTTCTGATCGATCCAGAAAGGACGCTGCCAATGCCGATGACGACGACGGCCGGGGCTGCCTTGCGGCTATGCCTCTTAGTTGGGCTTGTTGCGTTCGCAGCAGCATCGGCACGTGCCGCGACCCTCGACCAGATCCTGCAGGCCGGCGAAATCCGTGTCGGCGTCAATCCAACGCTTCCCCCGCGCGCCTTCTACAACGACACGCTGCGTAACACTCTCAACGTGGCGCTGTCCGGCATGCCTCGCAGCGGCGATGTCGAGCGCATGTCGGAGAAATGGGCCGGCCGCTCCATGGATACCGAGGTGCCAGCGACGCCTTGGTTCTAGGCCTGCATGTCCTACACGCTGCACTGGGGCCAAGTCACACCGTTCATCCCCTATCTCCTCGGCGGCGCCTTGGTCACGCTGCACTTGGCCTTTCTCGGCTTTGTCGGAGGCTTCGCCATCGGCCTGGTCAACGCCGCCGCCATCCGCATGGCCCCGCGCGTGCTCGGCCGGCTGGCGCGCGCCTACGTCGTGTTCTTCCTCAACACGCCCTTGCTGGTGCAAATCTTCTTCATCTTCTTCGGCCTGCCAGACCTCGGCCTCGTGCTCGAGCCATACCCGGCCGCACTGCTGGGCCTCGCATTGAACGAGGGTGCTTACCTCACCCAAACCCTGCTCGGCGGCTTCAACGCCGTGCGGCGGGAGGAGCTGGACGCGGCGGAAACGCTTGGCTTGCGCCCTTGGCAGATCCTGCTCCACGTCATCCTGCCGCAGGTGTGCCGCAGCGTGTACCCGGCGCTTTCCAACCAGTACATCCTGATCACCATGACCACCTCGATTAGCGCGATCTTCGGCATCGAGGAACTCACCGGCCGCGCCTACAACGTGGACGCGCAAACGTTCCGCTCGTTCGAGATCTTCTCGATCGCGGCCGTCGATTACGTCGGCCTGACGCTGATCGCCAGCCTGCTGCTGGCATTGGCCGGCCGCTGGCTGTTCGGCCTGAAACTCCGGCTTGTCCAATGAGCCTGGCCGCCACGCTGCACGGGCTCTGGCTGCAGCTCCCGCGCTTCTACTCTGTCGCCAACATCCTGCTGTTCGCCCGGGCCATGCTCAACACCGTCGCCCTTTCCGTCATCGGCGGCGCAATCGGTTTCCTCGCCGGCTTCCTGCTCGCCGTGCTGCGCATGCGCCGCATCGTCGACATCCTGCCGCTGCGGTTGGTTGCGAGCAGCTACGTGGAGGTGTTCCGCCGCATCCCCTTCCTCATCAAGCTGCTGTGCATCTTCTTCGGCTTCCAGTATCTCGGCCTGCAGGCGCCGCTCTTCGTCGTGGCACTGGTGACGGTTGCGCTCTCGGCCACCGCTTTCGCGTCCGAGCTGATCCGCCTGGGCCTGCAATCCGTCCACGCCAACCAGATCGACGCCGCGCAAGCCATGAACTTCGGCAGGATGCAACTGCTGTTCATTGTCATGCTGCCGCAATCCTGGCGCGTCATCTTGCCTCCCATGGTCGGCTACCTGGCCGGCTTCGTGAAATCCACTTCCATCGCCTCCCAGGTCGGCGTGATGGAGCTGACCTACGCTGCCAAGATCATGAACACCAAGGGCTTCTCCGCCGTGCTCTGCTTCGGCACCGTGCTGATCCTGTATTTCGCGATATGCTATCCATTGAGCCTCGTCGGCGCCTGGCTGGAGCAGCGGCTGGACCCGCAGCATCATTCCTTCGAGATCGTCCAAACGCCCTGATCGCACTCGCAGCCTAAACCCCGACACCCGGAGACCATCATGCACCTGAGGAATACCGCTTCACCCTGGATGGCGGCGATCGTCTGCTTGGGCCTGTCGCTCGGCGTCCCGCCACGGGCGCTTGCCCAAGCCCACACGCTGGACCAGATTCTATCCGCCAAGAAGCTGGTCGTCGGCGTCAACCCCACGCTGCCGCCGCTCGCGTCGATGAGCGACAAGAACGAAATCGTCGGCTACGACGTCGACATCGCGCAGAAGCTCGGAGCCATGCTGGGCGTGCCGGTCGAACTCACCACCGTCGGCTCGCCCGACCGCGTGCCCTTCGTCGCCACCGGCAAGGTCGATCTCGTCATGGGCGCGCTGACCCGCACCCCCGACCGGGCCAAGGTGATCGACTTCACCGTGCCGATCCAAACCGAGGCGCTCAGCGTGCTCACCACGGCAGCCAAGCCCTTCGCCGCCTGGCAGGACCTGAACAAGGACAGCGTGACGCTGGTGCAGGTGCGCGGCACAACCCCAATCGACTTCATCAAGGCGAGCGTTCCGCAGGCAAAGCTGTTGCTGCTTGACAACTACCCCGACGCGGTGCGCGCGCTGGCGCAGGGCAGGGGGGACGCAATGATCGACGTGATCGACTACCTTGGCAACTTCACCAAGAATTATCAGGTCGAGTGGAAAATCCTGAAGCAGCCGATCGGCAGCGTGGACTACGATGCAATCGGGGTCGCAAAGGGCAACGATAGCCTGCGCAACTGGCTCAACATCGCCCTGTTTTCGCTGAGCGAGAACGGCTTCTTGGCGGCAACCTACACCAAGTGGTTCGGCATCGACATGGTCGTGCCCATCGGGGCAAACCCTTACTTCTAGTCAACCGCCGCGCAATGGATCACGTGCGGCTGCAAGGCGTGTGCGCCAGCTACGGTGCGCAGCCCGTGCTGCAGCAGGTCAGCCTGGCGGTGCCGCGTGGCGGCGTGCTGGGCCTGATCGGCGCCTCGGGGTCGGGCAAATCCACCGTGCTGCGCCTGCTGGCCGGGCTGGTGCGGCCCACGGCGGGCAAGGTGTTTATCGGCGACGAGACGGTCGATTACGCTAGCGCCCGTGCGGTGCAGGCCCTGCGCGGGCGCCTGGCGATCGTGTTTCAGCAATACAACCTGTTCCAGAACATGACCGTGCTGCGCAATGTCATGATCGCTCCCGTCAAAGTGCAGCGGCGCCCGCGCCGGCAGGCGGAGGCGGAGGCCATCGCCCTGCTGGAAAAGGTCGGCCTCGGCAGCAAGCTGCGCGCCTATCCCGATCAGCTCTCGGGCGGCCAGCAGCAGCGCGTGGCCATCGCCCGCGCGCTGGCGCTGCGCCCCGAAATCCTGTTGCTGGACGAGGTCACCTCAGCGCTCGACCCGGAGTTGGTGGCTGAGGTGCTGGATACCATCCTGCTGCTGGCGCAAGAGGGCATGACGATGCTGTTGGTGTCGCATGAGATGGCGTTTGTGCGCGACGTGGCAACCCAAGTGGCGTTGATGGATGCCGGGCGCGTCATCGAAACTGCGCCGCCGGCCGAGTTGTTCTCCAATCCGCGGCAAGCGCGGTCACAGGCTTTTATCAGCCGGATCAGGCGATAGCAAGGCGTCCGTCGTCGCGAACAGCGCCCGCGACGGGGCGAATCAGGGCCGTTAGCACCAACAGGCCTAAAACGCGGTGCTCAGCGAAAAATGGACTTCATGGATGGCGATGTCGTTGCGCGTCACGACATCGTTGAGGTAGCGGACCGTCGCCGTCACCGGACCAAAATTGTACGCCAGCACCGGCCCGAACATCAGATGCTCGACCCGGTTGCCGCCGGCGACCCTCACGCCGAGATGGTAGTCGTCGGTGAACTGCTGGGTGAAGTTGCCGATCGCGCCGAGCGTCCACTGTCCAATCGTCTTTGCCGCCGTGAAATCCAGGTAATAGACCGCACCGGACTGGTAATCGGTGTGTCCATCCTTGGTGTTCACGTCGATGATGTTGTTGATGGTAAGATCCCAGCCTTGCTTGAGATAGCTGACGGCAAAACTGGGTTCAAAGGTGTAGAACGCGTTGGCATAAGAGGTCTGCAGCCGATTGAGGCCTGAATAGTGGAACTCGCCATTCGGCAGATAGATCGACTGGCCGAGGGCCACCGACACGCCGTGGCCGACGTTCCAGGATAACAGCAGCGGCTCGAGGATGGTGTTGAACAGCCCAAAGTCGCCCGTCTTGGCGCCGCCCACGCCGCTCGCATCCACCTGGTGATAGGAGCCGATCTGCACCAGCCCAGCGCCGTATTGCGCGCCCAGCACATGATACGGCGATGACCATAGCAGCGCCAGGCTCTCGCTCGGGTTGGAGACGTTGACCGCGATCGTCTGCCCGTTGTTGCCCTTGACGCCGCCATACACGACGTAGCTGTCCTCCGTCCCGTACAGGCCAGGGGGTGGCAGCGCGCCCACCGGAACCCCGGTCGTGGCACCGGGAAGGTAGGGCGTAATGCCCTCTTCCGCGTGCACCGCAAACGGCGCCAGCAAGGCCACTCCCAGCAGCAGGCAAAGGCGTGCAGACATGATTGCTCTCTTGCGCGCTATGGTCTTGTTCGAATGTGCGTCATCGTGCGACGCCGGCTGCGCCCGTCCGTGCGGCGCGGGCACCAAGCCTCAGTGTTCTAACATGGCCCCCATGGGCATCCGCCTGGGCGATTGCGCCAGCAAGGCGACGAAGGCCAAGCCTATGCAGGCAACCCCCTCAAACGCCCAGGCCAACTCAGGGCTCAGGGCGGTGGTGATATAGCCGTACAGCGGCGGAATGACCGCACCCCCGACCGCCACGATCGTGAGCATAAGTCCAACCGCGGTCGGGATGTCGCTTAGGTGAAACCGGCCGGTCTGCTGGCCCGGTATCGTCACAAAGGCGACGAAGGCGGCAATGGCGGCGCCACCGATCACGGCGGCAGCGATTCCAAGCCCCGCCAAAGGCAGAAACGGCACGGCCGTGAGCGCCGCACCCTCCAGCAGGCAAGACACCAGGAAGACGGGCACGATGCCGAATATGCGGTCGGCCAGCCAGCCGCCAATGAAGGCGCCGGGAATGCCGCTGGCAAGCAGGACAACACTAATCTGCTCCGCGGCCTGCGCGTCCAGGCCGAACCGGGCTTGGGCGTAGTGCGGCAGCAACTGCGCCGCACTGAAGTAGCTGCCGTAGCCGCCAAGGAAGGCAAGCCCCATCAGCCAGAGCAGCGGGCTGCCAAACACCCGGCGCAGTGAGGCCGCGCCCAGATGCTCGCCCTGCATGACGTCAGCCGCGCCATCCGGCGGGGTAGGGAAGGCAACCAGCATCAGCGCCAGCGTGGCCAGCCCGACGGCCGCGCCAGCGAAGATGGCGTCTCGCCATCCGATCGCCGTCATGATCCCGCCCCATGCAAACAGGCCGATTGCCGCACCCACGGTGAACGCCACCCCCGTCACGATGCTGTTCGCCAAGGCCAGCTCGCGGCCGTGGAACCAAGCGGCGGTCAAGCCGACGGCGCAACCGAGATAGATCGAGCCGCCAATGCCGCAGAGCAGGCGTGCGATCAGCAGCACGTCGTAGGACGGGGCTAAGCCGGTCAGCGCCGCCCCGAGGGTTTGCACCGCGATGCCGATGAGCAGCGCGCTGCGTAGCCCCAGCCGCTCGGACAGCCAGCCGCCCGGGATGTGGGCGACCCCGTAGCCGGCGATGAACATCCCCACAACCACGCCGATCTGGGCAAAACTCAGGTGCATCTCGGCGATGATGCCGCCAAAGCCAGGAATGATACAGAACCAGTTCAGGGTAAACTGCAGGAACGAGACAAAGATGATGGCGAGTGCGACCCAGCGATTGGCCATGGTAATTCCCACGTTGGTCTTTTTACCCAGCATGCCTTGAGCGTGTCAGTCGGCGCGCAACGTCCCGCTATGGCAGTCGCAGAGCTGCAGTTTATGCCGCAGCTTCGACATCTGCTCGAACATCTGGACCGGCTCGAATTTGGTCGTCTCGCCGCGGTACTCGGCGTGCAATGTCGCCACCGTCACCACCAGCCGCTCCGAGTCGCTCCACTTGGCATACTCGCCGAGCGGAATGTCGAACGCTGCGTCCACCGCGGACATGCCGCCGTCGAAGCGCTTGCGCGACTCGTCGCTGACATACTGCAGGTAGCCGCGCATCGCCGACACCGCAGCCTTGTCGGCCACGTTGCCATGGCCCGGAACCACCACGTCCACGTCCATATCAAGGATGCGGTCGCATGCGGCGATCCAGTTGCTGACCGGCCCGGCCCAGGCAATCGGCGTGCCCTCGTTGAACAGGATGTCGCCGGTGAAGACGACCTTGTCGCCGGGCAGATAGACCAGCGTGTCGCCCTTGGTGTGCGCCGGCCCGACCTCGATCAGCTTGACCGCCTTGTCGCCCACGTGCAGGTCCAGTTCCCCGCTGAACGTGCGCGTGGGCTTGGTCAGCGTGACGCCGGTGAAGTCAAATGGCCGAAACACTTCGGCGAAAAAAGCGCCGCCTTCGCCAAGCGACGGGGCGCGGGCGATCATGTCGCGGAACAGGTCGGGCGGCAGCTCCCCCAATTCATGCGCCGTCGCCTCCGAGCCGATGATCTCGGCGCCGATGACCAATTGGTTGCCAAAGCAGTGGTCGCCATTGGCGTGCGTGTTCACCAGCGTGTTGATGTGCGCCGCCGCCGGGATCGAGCGCCGCATGTCGGCCAGCATCTCGCCCGTCAGCTTAAGATCAAACAACGTATCGACCAGCAAGGTCTGGTCGCCATCCGTGATCAGCCCGGCGTTGCTCCAGCCCCACGACCCGTCCGGCTGGATGTAGGCCCAAACATCCTGACCAACCTCGTGCAGGCCCTTGGTGAACTGCCATTGTGCCATGATTTCCGCCCTTACCATCCTGCCCAAAGGGCGGTGGCCGTTGTCGTCGTCCTACCCCGCTGGAGATAGTACAACATAGGTTAGGATGCTAAGCGTATCCGCCAACAGGCCGGTTTGACAAGCTCTTAGTCAGTCGTTTAAATAAAAAAATGCGGACCGCAGCGCCAGCGAACTTGCCCCTAGCAGCCAGCCGGCCAGCGACCCGGCACCGCATCCTTGACACCGCCGAGCGGTTGTTTGCCGAGCGCGGCTACCATGCCGTCTCGCTCCGCCAAATCGGCGACGAGGCGGACGCGCAGATCGCGCTCATCAGCTACCACTTCGGCAGCAAGGAATTGCTCTACCGCGCCGTCTTCGAGCGCCGCCTCACGCCGGTCAGCGAGCGCCGCCGCGCGGCCTTGGCCACGGCCATGGCGGCCAACGCTGGCCAGCCGACCATCGAAGCCGTGCTGGACGCGTTCGCGCGCCCCTGGATCGAAATGCGCGATACCGAGGCAGGCCATTTCTACGCCCGGCTGATCGCGCGCGAGGTCAACGACCCGCAGGAGGAGGAGCGCGGCATCGTCGCCAGCTTGCTCGACCCAATCGCCCGTGACTTCCTGCACGCGATGGAGCTGGCCTTGCCAGGCCACGAGCGGTCGGATGTCCATTGGGCCTACCATTTCTTCATTGGCCTGCTGACGCTCACCATGGCAAACCCGCGCCGGGTCAAACGCCTGTCGGGCGACCTGATGGACCAGACCATCGACGTCGTGGTCAGCCGCCTCATAGCCTTCGTCAGCAACGGCCTGCAGGCCAACAAAACCGCGCTCATAGCGTCATAAAACGGGGAGAGGGGACAAAATGCGGCTGGTGACATTTGACGCCATAAGCCAGCCCGGTCGCTTGCCGCGCGCCGGCGCCCTGATTGATGGCAGCAACACCGTGGTCGACCTGCAAGCCGCATTCAGCAGCCGCTGGGGCGCGCCGTCGCCGCATCTGGCAAGCGTGCTGGCAATCGCCGAGGGCGGGCCGGAGGCGCTGGACCAGGCTGCGCAGGCCGCCGCCGCCGCCGGGCCCCATACGACGCCGCGCGAGGCGGTGCGCTTGTTGGCGCCCATCCCGCGGCCGCCGCAAATGCGCGATTTCCTCTGTTTCGAAAAGCACTTGCTGCAGGCGTTCGAGCAAATCCGCATCATGCGCGCCAG
Organism: uncultured Acetobacteraceae bacterium; assembly: GCA_964246785.1. Lineage (GTDB taxonomy): Bacteria > Pseudomonadota > Alphaproteobacteria > Acetobacterales > Acetobacteraceae > LMUY01. The sequence continues at coordinate 14,472 of CAXTRX010000044.1, forward strand.
CGAGGCGCCCGACCCAGCGGCCGCGATGGCCCAGATGGAGCGCGAAGGCATCCTCGCCGTGCCAAAGGCTTGGTACGAGCGGCCGATCTTCTACCACCCGAACCGCCTGAACGTCGTGGGCCATGACCACGACGTGATCTGGCCAGCCTATTCATCGCGCATGGATTACGAACTGGAGTTTGGCGCCTATATTGGCTGCGCCGGCCGCGACATCACCAAGGCCGCCGCGCGCGGCCATATTTTCGGCTACACCATCTTCAACGATTTCTCGGCACGTGACGAGCAAACCAAGGACATGCCGGGCCAATTGGGGCCGGGCAAGGGCAAGGATTTCGACGGCGGCAACGTCATGGGCCCGTGCCTGGTGACGGCCGATGAGTTGCCCGACCCATACCACCTCACGATGATCGTGCGCGTCAACGGCGAGGAGCGCGGCCGCGGCAATTCAAGTGCCATGGCCTGGCGCTTCGAAGACTGCATCGCCCACGTCTCACGCTCCGAAACGCTGGAGCCCGGAGAGTTCTTCGGCTCCGGAACCGTGGGCGACGGCTGCGGCGTGGAGCACATGCGCTTCCTGGAGCCGGGCGACGTGGTCGAGCTTGAGGTTGAGCAAATCGGCGTGTTGCGCAACCGTATCGTCAAGCCTGCCGCCGACCCGGCGCCTAGAGCAGGATGAGCAGCATGGTCAACCAATCCATCGTTGGCTGGGCGCACTCGCCATTCGGCAAGCTGGCCGACGACGACCTCGAAAGCCTGATCGCCCGCGTGGCGCAGGCCGCCATCACCGATGCCGGTATCGAGCCGGACGACATCGGCAGCATCTTTGTCGGCAACTTTAACAGCGGCTTCTCCAAGCAGGATTTCCCGTCCTCGCTGGTGCTGCAATCCGTGCCAGAGTTGCGCTTCAAGCCCGCCACCCGCTGCGAAAACGCCTGCGCCTCCGGCAGCGCCGCGTTGTATGCGGCCCGGCATCGGCTGGCGGCAAGCAGCGAGCGGTTTGCGCTGGTGATCGGCGCCGAGAAGATGACCGATTCCACCAGCGCTGAGGCGGGCGAGCACTTGCTCGGCGCCAGCTACCGCCGCGAGGAGAGCGACATCGCCGGCGGGTTTGCCGGGGTATTCGCCCAGATCGCGCAGACCTACTTCCAGCGCTATGGCGACCAGTCGGACGCGCTGGCATGGATCGCGGCGAAGAACCACCACAACGGAATGGACAATCCCTACGCCCATCTGCGCAAGGATTTCGGCTTCGCCTTCTGCCGCGCCGAAAGCGACAAGAACCCGGTGGTCGCGTCGCCGCTCAAGCGCACCGACTGTTCCCCGGTGTCGGACGGCGCCGCGGCGCTGGTGCTGCGCAACGACGACCTCGGCCCCCGCCTGCCGAAAGCCGTCAAGCTGCTGGCCTGCAGCCAGGTGAACGATCTGCTGCCCATGTCACAGCGCGACATGACCCGCTTCGACGCGGGCGAGCGCGCATGGGCGGCCGCTTTCGACGCCGCCGGCATCACCCTGCAGGACCTGTCGTTCGTAGAAACGCATGACTGTTTCACCATCGCCGAACTGATCGAGTACGAGACGATGGGCCTGGCCGCACCCGGCCAGGGATGGCGCGCCGCGCTCGAGGGATGGACCGCGCGGGACGGGCGGCTGCCGGTCAATCGTTCGGGCGGGCTGAAATCCAAGGGCCATCCGGTGGGCGCCACCGGCGTGTCGATGCACGTGATGGCGGCCATGCAGCTCAGCGGCGAGGCCGGCGCGCTGCAATTGCCCAAGGCCGATTTCGGCGCCGTCTACAACATGGGCGGCTCCGCGGTCGCCAACTACGTCTCCCTGCTCGGCCGCGCCGACGGCTAATGCCAACGCTCTCGCTGCCCTGCACAGCAAACGGTGCTCCCGCGCCCGGCCCGCAAATCGATGCCCCGCAACACCGGCTGCGCCCCAATCGGCACGCCTAACCCGGCCGCCTCCAACAAATCAACCGCAAGCGCCTCAGGCATCGTCGCTGCCCAGGCAGGCCGCCTGCACCACCGGGTCGGCGACGGCAGGGGAACCGACCGCCGGGCTGGGCCAACCTAATGCGCGGTGGCGTAAGTCGCGCGCCCGATCGCAACCAGCACCCCTGCGTCGTTGGTCACGTCCACGTCCACCACCCCCACGCTGCGCCCGTTGCGGCGTACCGTGGCCGTCACCGTCAACGCCGTATTGGTGGCGGGCCGCAGGTAATCCACCCGCAAGTTGATGGTTGGCAGCGCACGGCCCAGCAGCATCACCAATGCCCAATCGCCCACCGTGTCGATCACGGCGGAAATCGCACCGCCATGCCACTGCCCCGTCCCGCGCAACCGCTCAAACTCAGGCCGCATCGCCAGCCGCATGACCACGGTTTCCTTGGCCGAGTCCGCCGCCAAAACCTCCAGCCCCATGAAGTCATTGAACGTGGAGTGAGCAAGGTTGCTTTGCAGTTGCTCAACAGTCAGCGGAACGGTTTTCTCGCTCATGGCTGCACCATCGTCCTCGCCGGGTGGTAGTTCGCCGTGGCGTTGCAGGTTAACAATCGTCAGCACGCCCAGGGCAGCCCGGCGGGCACCACGCCGCCTGAATGGTGGCGGCCAAACAAAGGCCATCCCAGGTCAGGGAACGAACTCGATCGGGCAACCCATAGCAGCCGCAGCCGGCGTCACGATGCGGCCGGGCGAGTGCGCTAGCCCAATGCCGCCAGCCTGCAGCGCCGCGCCGGTCATCGCGAGTTGCTTGGTGCGTAGCGTCAGCCCGGCCATGTAATGCGGCCGCCCAGCCGGGTCGGCTGCGGCCGCGCCGAATTGTGCCCCGGCATGGGCGTGCTCCAGGATGTCAATCCGCCCCGCCCCCATCGTCAGCGCATGTCCTCCCTCAACGGCGTGGACAGCGGCGGCGCCAAACATGCGGGCGAACAACGCGCTCAGTATTCCTGGGTCGGCCGAGGCAATCACGGCACGCACAATCCCGGTGGCGCCGTTGGCGTGCTGCCGCCATTCGTCGCGCCAGACCAGGTCGCGGGTGAAGTGGTGGCAGAAGTACAGCCGCCCCGGCCGCCCCTCGGCCGGGTGGATATGCACGGTGCGGAACCGCGCGTCTCGCGCCCCGTCCGCCAGCGCCACCGGCCGCGTGAACTCGTTGGGCGGCCCCGCCGGCACGCCCCGCTCCACCAGCGCCGCATGGCTCGCCACGGCATCCTCGGAGCCGAACACCAGCCCGGCCAGCCCAAACGGATCCTCCAGGATGTCCTGCCGCGCGCTCTGCCCGCCAGCGACCGCGATCAGCTCAAGGTAATCGGTGCCAAAGATCGCCAGATGGTTCATCGACCCCAGCGAGTGGAACCCGCGCGGCGTCAGGGTAAACCCGAGCCGTTGATACGCCGCCTGCGCCTGGTCGAGCTGGTCGCGCGCGTTGACCACGACATGATCGAAGGTGGGCGTCGGAGTGGGACGGGTCAGGTTTGGCACGGCGCCATGCTGCACCAGCCGACCCGGGCCGCCAAGGGGAGCAGCAGCCCAGCAATCGCTGCCGCCCTGGTGTTAATAGCCCTTTAATCAACTTCAGTCATACACGGGCATCGTTGCACGAGGCGCCGTATGTTGCCGACGACTGAGTTCCTATGGACGCTGGTACAGCAGCAGCCCGCCGACGTGGCTTTGCGTTGCCACTTCGCGCAAGCCTTGCTCGATGAGATGCAGTGGCAGCCAGCCATCGAGGCGGCATCGGCGGCAATCCGGCAAGACAGCCGCTTCGTGGAGGCTTGGCTCACCCGTGCGACGGCATTGCAGGCGCTCGGGCGCTGGGCCGCAGCCGCTCAGGACCTACAGCAGGCCGCCCGCCTGGCACCGCTTCGCGCTTCGATCTTGACCGGTATCGCAACCTGTTATGCGGAGCTTGATCATCTGCAAGAGGCAGAACATTGGCTTAACCTGGCGGTGGCACTGGAGCCGCGAAGCAAAGAGGCGCAAGCCAATCTTGGCTCCATCCTGGTCAGGCTCGACAAGTTGTCCGAAGCCGAACGCCCTTGCCGGGCGGCTCTGGCGATCGACGAGAACCTGGTATCGGTGCATCAGAACCTATCGGTGATCCTGGCAGACCGGGACGAGCAGGAAGCGCGCCGCCATCGTGACAGCGCCTACCAAAAGCAGCAGGTTTTCATCGAGCCTGCGTTGCATGAACGCAGCGCACCGGCGTGTGAGCACCATGCCGTCTTGGTGTTGGCCGCGGCGGACTCGGGCAACGTACCGCTGCGCCATCTTCTGCCAAAATGCCACTTCACCATCATCCGATGGTACATCGAATACGCGACGCCTCGCCAGTTCGACACCCTGCCACGCTTCGGCGCCGTGTTTAACTCGATCGGCGACGCTGATTTCATTCCGCAGATCAGCAGCGACACCGCCCAAGACCTCACCAAGCTCGGCAGCAAACTCCTCAATCCATTCGACCTGGTCGCTCTGACGTCCAGGGACAACTTGGCAAACCTGTTGCGCACCATACCCAGCGTTGTGGTCCCAACAACGATCCGCCTGGCTTGCGCGGGCGCCCCGGCCACGCTGCCGGCCGAGCTGCAGGGCCCGGTCCTGCTCAGGCCCGCCGGCAGCCACGGCGGAGCAGGCGTCGTGAAGCTGGCCAAGCTGACTGACGCCGCTGCGGACCCCAAGCCCGGCAGCTTCCTGACGGAGTATGTCGATTGCCGCGCCGCTGACGGATGGTATCGGAAATACCGGGCCATCTTCGTCGGTGGCAAGGCGTTCCCCTACCACTTAGCCATATCGTCGCAGTGGCTCGTGCATTATTGGACAGCCGGAATGGACTGTGATCCCGTGCGCAGGGCGGAGGAATCGGCCTTCCTTCATGACCCTGCCGAAGCCATCGGCAGCTCCGCTTGGGCTGCCATCGACGCCATCGGTCGGCGTCTCGGGCTCGATTACGCCGGCATCGATTTCGCAATCCTTCCCGATGGCAGGGTTTTGGTGTTCGAGGCCAATGCCACGATGCTGGTCCACCCTGAACGGGATACCATGTTCGCCTACCGCCGCCCCGCCATCGCCGCCATCCAAGAAGCATTTACCGGCATGATCCAGGAGCGCAGCCTCTAGCCCAAAGGGTCAGAGCGGATGACCATCGCCTTCGGGTGCGGAGCCCTGCCGCAAAGGAGCCGTATGCAATGCAAACGCCGTCCTCGCATTGGTGGTGGGATTTATCGACACGCGAATTTGCCGCGCTCGACCTGAGCGAGATGGTGGCCATCCTGCCCGTAAGCGCGGTCGAGCAGCATGGCCCGCATCTTCCCGTCCGCGTCGATGCCGCGATCAACGCAGCAATCATCGCCCGCGCGGTCGGCTTGATGCCGGCAGACTTCCCCGCCCTGGTGCTGCCGGCGTTGCCAGTGGGAAAGTCCAACGAGCACCTAGCCTACCCGGGAACGCTCAGCCTGCCGTACGACCTTCTGGCCCGGCTTTGGTTCGAGGTCGCCCGCAGCGCGTGGCGGGCCGGCGTGCGCAAGATCATCCTGTTCAACTCGCATGGCGGCCAGCCGCAGGTGATGGAGATCGTGTGCCGCGAACTGCGCGTCGAACTCGGCATGTTCGCCGTCGGCGCAAGCTGGTCCCGCACCATCGTGTCGGACGATCTCTACACCGCCAGCGAGCTGACCCACGGCATCCATGGCGGCGAGGTGGAGACGTCGATCATGCTGCATCTCCATCCGGGCCTGGTGCATATGGAGCACGCGGCCGATTTCGTGCCCCGTTCCGTGGCTTTGGCGCAGACCAACGCGCTGCTCGCGCCCGAAGGCCGGGTCGGCTTCGGCTGGCAGGCGCAGGACCTGCATCCCGCCGGCGCCTGCGGCAACGCGGCGGCGGCCGATGCCCAGCGAGGCGCCGAGCAGGTCGAGCGCGCGGCGCAGGCGCTGCTCAGCCTGGTGCGTGAGGTGCACGCCTACCCACTCTCGGCGGTCACCGCCCAAACAGCCTTCCATTCCGCGCCGTGACCCGGCGTGCAGTGTGCCCACCACGCATGCGGGATGTGCTGATGAAACCCGGCGGCGTGGCGCTGCTCATAGGCATGCTGGCGCTGCTGATAGCCGGCGTGGCGACCCTCGTCATCAAGGCCTATGCCTAAATCAGCCGTCCTCCTAACCTCCACCGCATGGACGATACAGACGCCCGCTACAGCTTCGGTATCGAGGAAGAGTACTTCCTCGCAGACGCCGCAACCCGCGGCACGCCCCGCCGCACCAAACCCTTTCACGACGCCGTCCGGACCCGCGTCGCCACCGTCGAGCGGGAATTGCTTGCCGCCCAGGTAGAGGTGGCAACCGCGCCCACCCACAGCCCGGCCGTCGCCCGGGAGCAACTCATGGAGCTGCGCGCAACCGTGGCCGCCGTCGGGCGCGAGCACGGCATCCTGGTGCTCGCCTCCGGCACCCAGCCGCTCGCCCGCTGGGACCGCCAGCGTCCGACCGACAAGGAGCGCTACACCCGCATGATGCAGCAGTTGCAGATCCTGGGGCGGCGCAACCTGGTCTGCGGCATGCACGTGCACGTCGAGGTGCCCCGGCCCGCCGGGCGCGTCGACCTGATGAACCGCCTGCTGCCGTTCACCCCCTTGCTGCTGGCCCTGTCGGCATCGTCGCCGTTCTGGCAGGGCCGCGACACTGGCCTGGCTGCCTACCGGCTCGCGGTCTGGGGCGAGATGCCGCGCACCGGCCTGCCCGACCTGTTCACCGACGCCGCCGATTACGAACGCTACCTCGCCGCCATGACCAAAGCCGGCGCCATCGCCGATGGCAGCTTCCTGTGGTGGACGATGCGGCCCTCCATCCATTTCCCGACCCTCGAGCTGCGCGTCGCCGATAGCTGCACCCGGCTGGACGACACCTTGGCCGTCGCGGCATTGTACCGCTGCCTGGTGCGCCTGGTGGACCGTTCGCCCGCGCTGAACCGCGGCCAGACCGGCGCCGCACGCGCCATCACCGCGGAAAACTTTTGGCGCGCCCAGCGCGACGGCACCCGCGCCGCGTTCCTCGACATCGATGGCGCCACCCTCCCATTCGCCACCGGGCTCGAGGCCGTGCTGTCGCAGGTGGCGAGCGACGCAGCGGCGCTCGGCTGCGAGCCCGAGCTGGACCGCCTACGCAGCATCGCCGCCGAGGGCACCAGTTCCGACCGTCAGCTTGCCACCTTCGCCGCCGCGCAAGGCGACGCCCGCCAAGCGCTCTCAGCCACCGTGGACTGGATCGCCGCCACCACCGCCGGGCACTGACGGCTACTCCGCCTTACCCGGTTGATGCGTTTCGGCGCTCGTTGATCCAGAGTGTCGGG
>CAXTRX010000045.1:0-21527 GCA_964246785.1 uncultured Acetobacteraceae bacterium
GGGTTGCGCGGTGCCGTTCGGTCTTGCAGCGACCACCGCGCGCGACTTTCCGGGCCGTAAAAGCGTTGGGCAATGATCGCCTGCTGGAGACCCCACAATGTCCGAGCCGTCCCACTCTGCCCAAGCGCTCCCCGGCGGCTGCCGCAGCGGGCAGGTCCCCTACCCGGTGACCGGCGCACCCAAGTTCATCTTCGCCTGCCATTGCACCGACTGCCAACGCTTCAGCGCTAGCGCGTTCGCCATGGGCATGGTGGTCGACAACGAGCAGTTTACCGTGACCGAGGGCACGCCGCGGGAGTGGCAAAAACTCGGCAGCAGCGGCAAGCCGAGCAGCAACTTCACCTGCCCGGCCTGCGCCACCTGGACCCATACCAGGCCGCAAAGCCATCCCACCCTCACCATCGTGCGGCCGAGCAGCCTGGACCAACACGGCTGGGTGCGGCCGAATGCGCAAATATTCACCCGCAGCGCGCTGCCCTGGGCGCTGCTGCCAGTGCAGTTCAGCGACCAGGCGGAGTTCAGCGACGCCGGGCCAATCGCCAGCGCGTTCGCCCTCGGCGGGATTGAAGCTTGACGCGGCACCACCCCGCCGGAACACTCCCCGCCATGCTACGGGACACCACGCCATGACGCCGCTCGCCGCCGGCCTGCTCTGGAACCGCCTGATCGCCGTGGTGGAGGAGCAGGCGCAGATCATGATCCGCACCGCCTTCTCCACCACCGTGCGCGAGGCGGGCGACCTCTCGGCGGGGGTGTTCGACCTGCACGGCCGCATGCTGGCGCAGGCGGTGACCGGCACGCCGGGCCACGTGAACTCGATGATGGAGAGCGTAGGACACTTCCTGCGCCGCTTCCCGGCCGAGACGATGGAGCCCGGCGACCACTACATCACCAACGACCCTTGGCTCGGCACCGGGCATCTGCACGACCTTACGGTGGTGTCGCCGGCGTTTCATGACAGGCGGATGGTCGGGCTGTTCGCCAACACGGCGCATGTGATCGACATCGGCGGGCTCGGCATGGGGCCGGAGGGGCGCAGCGTGTTCGAGGAGGGAATGTATATCCCAATCGTGCGCTGCTTTCACCGTGGTGTGGCGAACGAGACCTTCTTCGATATCCTGCGCGCCGGCACGCGGCTGCCGGTGGAGCTTGAGGGCGACGTCTACTCGCTGTGCGCCTGCAATGACGCGGGCATCCGGCGGCTGGACGAGATGATGGCGGAGTTCGGGCTGGACGGGTTGGACGAGCTGGCCGGGCATATCTTCGACAAGAGCCGCAGCGCCACCGAGGCGGCCATTGCCGCGCTGCCGCCGGGCACCTTCCGCGCCAGCATCGGCAGCGACGGCTATGAGGCGCCGGTCACGCTCGCAGCGGCGATGACGATCGGCAGCGACACCATTACGGTGGATTTCGCCGGCACCTCGGGGCTGTCGAGCCGCGGCATCAACGTTCCCGCCGCCTACACCCGCGCCTACACCGCGTTCGGCCTCAAGGTGGTGGTGGCGCCCGAGATCCCGAACAACACCGCCTCGCTGGCGCCGTTCCGCTGCGTCATCCCTGAAGGCTGCATCCTGAACGCGCCACGCCCGTATCCCGTCGCCGTCCGCCACGTGATCGGCCATCTGCTGCCCGACCTGATGATGGGCTGCCTGCATGGCGCCGTGCCGGAGCGGGTGGCGGCGGAGGGCGCGTCCTGCCTGTGGAATCCGCCGTTGCGCGGCGGCGGCGCCGTCTCGGGTCAGGGCCGGCCAAACCGCCCCGTGCTGCCGGACTTCGAGGTCATCACGTTCAACAGCGGCGGCACCGGCGCCCGCCCGGGGCTGGACGGGCTGGACGCGACGGCTTTTCCCTCCGGAGTGCGCACCATGCCGGTGGAGGCGACCGAGGCGGTGGCGCCGCTGGTGATCTGGCGCAAGGAGCTGCGGCCGGGCAGCGGCGGCGCCGGTCGCACCCGCGGCGGTTTGGGGCAGACGATGGAAATCGGCGGGCGGGACGATCTGGAGTTCGCCTGCAACGCGATCTTCGACCGGGTGGCCAACGCGCCCCGCGGCCGCCTGGGCGGCCATGACGGCGCGGGCGGCCGGGTGATGCTGAAATCGGGCGCGACCTTGCGGACCAAGGGCTTCCAGGTGATCCCGGATGGCGACCGCCTGGTGCTGGACCTGCCCGGCGGCGGCGGCATGGGCGACCCGCACGACCGCGACCGGGCGCAGGTGGCGCGGGACCTACGGGATGGGTTGATTACCGCCGAGCAGGCTGCAACCGATTACGGGTTTGTTGCTTCTACGAAGTAGCCCACACCGCGTAGCAGCCTGGGAAAGACCATTGCAGATTGTCGTCGTCGGCCTGTCCATCACCTCCTCCTGGGGCAATGGTCACGCCACTACCTATCGTTCGCTGCTCGCCGGCCTGGCGCAATTGGGCCATTCGACGGTGTTTTTGGAGCAGGACCGCCCGTGGTACGCCGCGCACCGGGACCTGTCATCGCCGCCATTTTGCCGCACCGCGCTGTATTCAGGTATGGACGACCTCAGCCAATATGCAGAGACGATCGCGGCGGCGGACCTTGTCGTGGTCGGCTCGTACGTGGCAGACGGTCCGGCGGTGTGCCGGCTGGTGCAGCGGTTGGCGCGGGGGGTCACGGCGTTCTACGACATCGACACGCCGGTGACCGTCGCCGCCTTGGCCTCCGGGCGCTGCGAGTATCTGACGGCGGAGCTGATCCCGGGCTTCGACCTCTATCTGTCCTTCACCGGCGGCCCGATCCTGCAGCATATCGAATGCCGCTACGGCGCCCGCGCGGCGCTTGCGCTGTACTGTTCCGCCGACCCGGCGCCCCCGTTGGAGGCGCAGGCACAGTACGACCTTGGCTATCTCGGCACCTATTCGGCGGACCGCCAACCGGCGCTGGATGCCCTGCTGTGCCGCCCGGCGCGCGAGTGGCCGCGAGGGCGATTTGCCGTGTTCGGCCCGCAATATCCAGCCGCGCTCGCCTGGCCCGGCAATGTCCGCCGCGCCGAGCACTGCCCGCCCGACCAGCACCGCGCCTTCTATGCCGCCCAGCGCTTCACCCTGAACGTGACCCGGGCCGACATGGTGCGCGCCGGCTTCAGCCCCAGCGTGCGGCTGTTTGAGGCGGCGGCCTGCGGCACGCCAATCATCAGCGACTGGTGGGAGGGTCTCGACACGCTCTTCACTCCGGGCGAGGAGATCATCATCGCGCGGGACGGCCAGGATGTGCTGACCGCCTTGACCGAGACCACCGACGCCGCACGGCGCAAGATGGCCGAACGCGCGCGGGCCCGGTTCCTGGCGCAGCACACCGGCCGCAGCCGCGCCGCCGAGTTGGTGGGCTACGTGCAGGCGGTGCGGCGGTGACGCAATGGACGCAGGAGGCAATCCGCGCCCGCATCGAGCAACTCAGCCCCTGGTTCCATAACCTCGAACTGCAGGGCGTGCGCACCGCCGCCGGGCACTTCCTGCATGACTATCCGGCGGTGAAGTGGCAGCGTTTTGCCCACACGCTGCCCGCGGACTTGACCGGCCGGCGGGTGCTGGACATCGGCTGCAACGCCGGGTTCTACAGCCTTGAACTGGCCCGGCGCGGCGCCAGCGTGCTCGGCATCGACCACGACCCGCGCTACCTGGAGCAAGCGCGATTTGCCGCCGACGTGGAGGGATTGCCGATCACGTTCCGCGAGATGTCGGTCTATGACGTGGCGCAGCTTGGCGAGCGCTTCGACATCGTGATGTTCGTTGGCGTGTTCTACCATCTTAGGCATCCCCTATTGGCGCTCGACCTGATCCACGAGCATGTCGCACGCGACATCTTGGTGTTCCAATCGCTGCAGCGCGGCGCCCATGTGGAGATGCCGATGGCCGACGATTACGATTTCCAGGAAACGGCCATGTTCGACGATCCGCGTTGGCCCAAGTTGCACTTCGTGGAGCGCTGCTACAGTGGCGATGCGACCAATTGGTGGTTTCCGAACGGGGCGGCGTCGGCGGCGATGCTGAGGTCGGCGGGGTTCGAAATCACCGACCTGCCTGAGCAGGAGATCTTCATCTGTCGCCGCGTGGAGGCTGCCTCCGGTGCGGTTTATCCGAAAGCGCCCGCATGATTGAAGCCGCGATGATTTGGAACGAGCCGAACAACAAGTCGCATTGGGACTTCGAGAACGATCCGGAATGGACGGCGTTTGCCGAGATGGCGCGGCTGGCAGGCGAGGCGATCCGAGCGGAAAAACCTGGGTTGACGCGGGTTTTAGGTGGCATGTCGCCCATCGACCCGGCGTTTGTCGAGCGGATGGCGCCAGCCATGACCGAACTGGACGCGGTGGCGGTGCATGGCTTCCCGCTCGACTGGAACCACTGGCTGATCGACCAGTGGCCAGCCAAGCTCAGCGAAATTAGGGCGGTGACAAACAAGCCGGTGTGGGTGAGCGAAGTCGGCGTCAGCACGTTTGGCGCCGAAGAGGTGCAGGATTGGGGCTTGCGCCGCACGGCCGAACTGCTGATCGGACAGGCGCCGCGCATCCACTGGTACAGCCTCTACGACCTGCCGGCGACCTGGCCTGCGACCACCCGCCATCGCGAGGCCGAAGGATCGTCCTATTACCGGCACTTCCACATGGGGCTGCTGGACGAGGCTGGCCGACCCAAGCTCGCCGCACGGCAATTCCATGAGTTCGCGCCGGCAATGGGCATCTGCCAGTGGGTGCATTTCGAGGATCACCGGCTCGACGACACAGTGCGCTGGCTGCGGGACTTAGGTGTCACCTATCTACGCACCGGGCTGAGTTGGGCCGATAGTTTCCGCCCGGATGCAGACCGTTGGTTCGACCGGCAAATGGCGGCGCTGGAGCCGTTCCACGTGACGGTGACGTTCTGCTTCACGCCGGAGCATCGCGGAACCTGGCCGCATTATACCGCGGTGCCGCAAATACCAGCGGAGTTTGCCGATTTTTGCGCGCGGATGATCCGACGCTACGGTTAGGAAGGCCAAGTCGCTGCCCTGGACCCGGCATAGAACCGGCGTCCTCTGGACACCTTTACGAAATAACGCAATATGGCGGGCTTTGTAGCGACTGGATACCGCCATGCCCGTTCACGCGTTCATCTTTCCCGGCCAGGGCAGCCAAAACGTCGGCATGGGGCGCGAATTGGCCGCCGCGTTCCCCGCCGCGCGCGAAGTGTTCCAGGAGGTGGACGACGCGCTGGAGCAGAAGCTGTCCAAGCTGATGTTCGAGGGCCCTGCCGAAGGCCTTACTCTTACCCAAAACGCCCAGCCTGCGCTGATGGCGGTGTCGCTCGCCACGCTGCGGGTGATGGAAACGGAAGGCGGGTGGCAGCTCAAGCGCCGCGTCGCGCTGGTGGCGGGGCATTCACTTGGCGAATACAGCGCGTTGGCGGCCGCCGGCAGTGTGGCGTTGGCGGCCTGCGCGCGGTTGCTGTTGCGGCGCGGCATGGCGATGCAGGAGGCGGTTCCGGCTGGCGTAGGGGCGATGGCGGCTCTGCTCGGCGCCGAACTGGAAGCGGCGGAAGCGATCTGTGCCGAGGCGGCGCAGGGCGAGGTGGTGCAGGTTGCCAACGACAACGGTGGTGGCCAGGTGGTCATCTCCGGCCATCACGCAGCGGTGGAACGGGCGGTGGACCTTGCCAAAACGCGAGGCGTACGCCGGGCCATGATGCTGCCGGTGTCCGCGCCCTTCCACTGCGCGCTCATGGAGCCGGCGGCCGCGGTGATGGCCGAGGTGCTGGCCGAGGCATCCATCGTGCCCCCGGCCGTGCCGCTGCTGTGCAACGTCACCGCAGCCAAGGTGACGGACCCGGGGGAAATCCGCCGCTTGCTGGTGGAGCAGGTGACCGGAACGGTGCGTTGGCGTGAAAGCGTGCTGCAAGCGGCCGCCATGGGCGTGGATAGCTTCATCGAGCTTGGGGCGGGCAAGGTGCTGTCCAGCTTGGTGCGCCGCATCGTGCCGGATGCCCGCGCCATCGCCGCCGGCACGCCGGCCGAGGTGGAGGCGGCGCTGCGATCGATGTGACCCGTCTCCACACCATTGCGTGACTTTAAGCCAGGGTTAACTCGCAGACGGTATGCCAGGTTGCAGGGGGACCTTGCATGAGCCTGGCTGGACAAAGTGTCGATGAGTGTGAACGCCTCAGGCGTATGCAAGCTGTTGAAGTCATTGACGAGTTCACCAGGGCGAAGCTCGACTCGCTGACGGCACGGGCGCTCGCTTTGTTTCCGGGGGCGCTTGCGGGCCTGCTGTCGCTGGTGGGTGCCGAGCGGGTCTGGTTCAAGTCTCAAACCGGCCTGGATATCGGCGACCTGCCGCGGGATGTCGCCTTCTGCTCCCATGCGATCCTGAACTCGGACGTGACCGTGGTGCCTGATCTCATGAAGGATCATCGTTTTGCGAGGAACAGGCTCGTTGCTGTTGAGGGAGGGTTGCGCTTCTACATCGGCGCTCCACTGACGGGCGGCATTGGCACGCTGTGTGTTATCGGCCTGCAACCGCACCAGCCGACACCAACGCAGATCCAGGGGCTTGTCCGGTTTGCCATGTTCGCGAACTCGCAATTGTTGCTTTGTGGAACACTTCGCGGCTTGGCGAGCTCCAGTTCTGTAGCCCCTCTGCTTGCCTAGAGCCTGATCGCTTCAGGTTGGATCGACCTGAAGCGTGAATCAGCCTCTCAAACAAAGAGTTTGAGCAAGTCCGGTTCGCCTACCAGAAGCGGACTTGCTCTCGCGGCCGCTGCGGCCTGGACTCGTGCCAGACGTCTGAATGGGGGATGTTCGGCCTTGTCGCCGCCACAGCCCAGAAAGGACACGCGCATGGAGAAGAGCCGCTTCGCCTTGCTTGCCATCTGCCTCGCCACCGCTGCACCGGCCGCAGCCCGGGCCGCCGAGCTGCCGGAGGCGATCAAGCAGGCCGGCGCTTTGCACCTGTCGATCAACGCCACCTATGCGCCGATGGAGTTTCACGACCCGGCAAGCGACGAATTGAAGGGCTTGGATGTTGACCTGGCCGAAGCAATCGCCGCCATGCTCGGGGTGAAAATCATCTGGACGGACGTGCCGTTCGAGCAACTGGTGCCGGCGCTCACCACCGGGCGCACCGACTTCATTCTCAGCGGCTTCTCCGACCGTGCCTCCCGTCGCGAGACAATGGACTTCGTCGACTACCTGAGCACCGGCCCGCAGTTTTTCACCTTGGAGGGCAGCGCCGCCAAGACGCCGTCCGACTTGTGCGGCCTGAAAGTCGGCACCGTACGCAGCACGTCGTTCCCAATCGAGATCGGAAAGTGGAGCCATGCCAACTGCGAAGCGGCGGGCAAGCCTGCCATCCAGTATGTGCCGGGTGAGAACAGCATCGATGTGCGCAACCAGCTCAAGCAGGGCCGGGTCGACGCCGCGGTGCAGGGCAGCGAGACCCTGCCATACGCACAGTCCAACGAGCCCGGCCGATACCGTATCCTCGGCACTCCGATCGCTGCGGGCTACCAGGGGATCGCGCTGCGCAAGGATGCCGGACCGTTGCGCGAGGCGGTCACGGCGGCATTGGCGGGGTTGATCGAGAATGGACGCTACACGGCGATCCTGGCCAAGTGGGGCCTTGCCGCCAACGCCGTCAGCCAACCGATGCTGAACGCCTCGCCGCAATGAGCGGGAGCAGCGTGGCGCCCGGCTTTTCCGATTTGGCTGGCCTGCCGGTCGCACACCGGGTGCATTGGGGCCGTTGGCTGTCGGCCGCCGCCATCGTGCTGCTGCTGGCCTTGCTCGGGCGCGCGTTCTACCAGGGGCAAATTGAATGGGCCTATGTCGGCCGCTTCCTGACCGTTCCGGTGATCCTGCACGGCATCCGCAACACCGTGGTGATGGCGGTGCTAGCGATGGCGCTCGGCCTTGTGCTGGGCGTGGTGGTCGCGGTCATGCGGCTGTCGCCCAACCCGGTGCTGGCGGGAGTGGCGGTCGGCTATACCTGGTTGTTCCGCGGCACCCCGCTGATCCTGCAGTTGCTGCTGTGGTTCAATCTGGCACTGGTGTTTCCTACTCTGGGCATTCCCGGCGTCTGGTCGGGGCGGGCGGTGGACGTCATGACCCCGTTCCTGTCGGCGCTGCTTGGGCTCGGGATCAACCAGGGCGCCTATACGTCGGAGGTGATGCGCGCCGGTATGCTTTCGGTGGATCGCGGGCAATACGAGGCGGCGGCGGCCATCGGCATGGGGCGGCTGCGCGCGCTGCGGCGGATCATTCTGCCGCAGGCGATGCGGGTGGTGATCCCGCCGCTAGGCAACGAGTTCATCAGCATGGTGAAAGCAACGTCGCTTGCCAGCGTGATCCAATACCCGGAGGTGCTGCACAATGCGGAGAACATCTACTATGCCAACTCGCGGGTGATCGAGCTGCTGATTGTGGCTGGGCTTTGGTACTTGGCGGTGGTGAGCGTGTTGTCGCCGTTGCAGATGGTGTTGGAGCGGCGGTATTCCCGGGGCGTCGCCAGATGAGCGCGCCCTTGGTGGCGGTCCGCGGCGTGACCAAGCGGTTCGGCGGCTTGGCGGCGTTGCGCGAGGTGTCGCTGGATGTGTGGCCCGGCGAGGTGCTGTGCCTGATCGGGGCGTCTGGCTCGGGCAAGACCACGCTGCTGCGCTGCATCAACCAGCTCACCACCATGGATGCCGGCGCCATCTGGCTCGATGGCGAGTTGCTTGGCCTGCGCGAACAGGGCGGCCGGCTGCACCGGCTGACGGAGGCGCAGGTGGCGCGGCAGCGCATGAAGACCGGCATGGTGTTCCAGCGCTTCAACCTGTTTCCGCACATGACGGCGCTGGCCAACATCATGGAGGGCCCGGTGCAGGTGCAGCGCCGCCGGCCGGGCGAGGTGCAGCATGAGGCGATGGCGCTGCTGCACCGAGTCGGGCTGGCGGACAAGGCCGGCCGCTACCCGGCGCAGCTTTCGGGCGGGCAGCAGCAGCGGGTGGCGATTGCCCGGGCGTTGGCGATGCGCCCGATGCTGATGCTGTTCGACGAACCGACCAGCGCGCTCGATCCTGAGCTGGTGGGAGAGGTTCTGGCGGCGATGCGGGAGCTGGCTCGCAGCGGCATGACCATGATCGTCGTCACGCACGAGCTGGGCTTCGCGCGGGAGGTCGCCGACCGGGTGGTGTATATGGATGGCGGCAGCATTGTGGAGCAGGGGGCTCCGGCGCAGGTGCTCGGGGCGCCGCAGGAGGCAAGGACGCGCAGCTTCCTGTCCGCGGTGATCGCGTGACGCGCGGGCAGTCGGTGCTATGTCGCGACTGCACCACCACGCGTTGAAGAGGACGACAATACATGCTGGACAGTAAAGCGCTCGCGGGCATCCCGCTGGTTCCTGCCAACCGGGCGCCGCCTGCACCGCTCTATCCCTGGCCGGCGCCCTATGCCGCGGCGATGTTCCTGTCCTTCGACGTGGACGCGGAAAGCGCCTGGACCAGCAAGGATCCAGCCCATGCCGAGCGCCTGATCACCATGAGCTACGGTGGCTATGAGGCGCGGGTGGGCACCCCCAAGCTTCTGGAATTGTTGGCGCAACTGGACCTCAAGGCGACTTTTTTCATCACCGGCTGGTCGGTCGATGCGCATCCGGCAATGTGCGAGGCGATCCTGCAGGCCGGGCATGAGGTGGGGCCCCATGGCTATCACCACCTGCTGCCTGACCCGCATGATCCGCACATCGAGGAAGAGTTGGATCGCGGCTTCGAGGCGCTGAAAAGCCGGCTGGGCGTGGTGCCGGCCGGCTACCGCGCGCCGTTCGGCGAGTTCAGCGAGGCGCTGCGCGTGGCGCTGGTGCAGCGTGGCATCACCTACACCAGCTCGTTCCGCGACGATGTGCGGCCCTATCGGCATGTGCTGGCGGATGGGTCGCCGGGCACCATCGAGCTGCCGGTGACCGCCAGCTACGACGACTGGATGCATGGCCTGTCGGCCCGGTTCAGCCCGCGGCCGATCTTTCCCAAGGAGCATGTGCTGTCGATCTGGAAGGACGAGCTGGACGAAACGCGGGATTGGGGCGCGCTGATCACCACCGTACTGCATCCGCAATGCTCGGGACGGCCGATGCGGCTACGGCTGCTGCGCGAGTTCCTCCGCTATGCCAAAGCCTGCCCCGACCTGTGGATCGCCACCGGGCAGCAGATCGCGGCCAACTTCCTCCAGCACGAGGCCGCCGGAGGCTCATGAGCACTGCCGCCATCTTCGGCAGCTACGTGCTGGCCCGGCGTGACGGGGCGCAGACGGTGCTGCGGGACCACTGGGTGCTGCTGGAAGGCAAGCGCATCGCCGCCGTACAGGCGGGGCGGCCGGTGGCGGACCAGGTGTTCGATGCGCCGGGCCGGTTCGTGCTGCCGGGATTGCTCAACCTGCACAACCACTGCTTCAGCGAGGCGGTCGCGCGCAGCCACACCGAGGATGGCAACGGGCGGAAAAACAACCTGAGCATCGTCTATAGCGTGCTGCTGCCGCTGACCAAGCGGGGCATCGAGATCCTGTCGTCAGAGGAGCGGCTGGCGGTGGCGCGGCTCGGCATCCTGCAACTGCTGCGCGGCGGAGCGACGACGGTGATGGAGCCGTTCCGCAACGGCATCCCGGAGATGTTCGACGCAGCGGCGGAACTGGGCATCCGTTTTTACGGCGCGCCCTACCTATTCTCCACGTCCGACGCGCAGGCGCAGGCGGATGGCAGCGTGCGCTACGCCGGCGATGACGGGGAAGCGGATCTTGCCACCTGGAACCGGTTGCATGCGCAGTGGCAGGGTGCTGCGGACGGCCGCATCGGGCTAGCGATGAGCCCACACGCCACCGACACCTGCAGCCCCGACCTGCTGCGCGCCTGTGCCGCCCGCGCCCGCGAGTTGGGCGTGCCAATCACCACCCACTTGGCGCAAAGCAAGCCGGAGGTGGCGGCCATCGGCGCACGTTATGGCGGCCGCAGCCCGGCGGAGTATCTCGATTGGCTCGGCTTGATGGCTCCAGACCTGCTTGCCGCCCACTGCATCGCCAGTTCCGACGGCGACCTGCGGCTGATGGCGGAGCGGCGTGCCACCGTGCTGAACTGCCCGCGAGTGTTCGCCCGCACCGGCACGGTTGCCTCCTTCGCGCGGTTTGCCGGGCATGGCGTGCGCACGGTGGTCGGCACGGACGGCTACAACATGGACCTGCTGGGCGAATTGGGCGCGGCCGCTATGATTTCCAAGATCGCGGCGGGACAGCCGGACGTGGCGACCGCGCCCGAGTTGATCGAGGCGGTCACGGCCACTGCGGCTGCGGTGATCCAGCGTCCGGACCTGGGCCGCATCGCACCAGGTGCGACGGCGGACCTGACGGTGGTGGACATGACGCATCCGCAACTGCAGCCCATGGCCGATCCTCGGCGCGCGCTGATCGCCTTGGCCAACCGTGCCGATATCGCTCAGGTTTTCGTCGATGGGCGCTTGCTAATCGATAGGGCTCGGCTGGTGCGTGGCGACGAGCAGGCAATCTGCGCGGCAGGGAGCGCTGCAATCGCGCGCATCTGGGACCTCCCGGAGGCCCGCGCTGCCTTGCCGCGGTGAGACGCGGTAATTCTGCTCCCTCTTCCTCTGGGAGAGGGCTTTTCCCGGGGGGTGAGGGCACCCGTTACTCCAACCGGGCATCTCGCCGTGCTAGCCGCTGATGCAGCCGGGTGGTTGCGGCAGGTCCCGCCACGACCTTGAAGTCCGGCTCAACCAACTCCCGGCCGGATTGACGGTCGACCAGCACCGGTTCGGCCGGTGCCCCGGACGCTGCGTCCACCAGCATCACGCTGGCGCCTTCCGGCGCGAAATGGCGATTGCCGAACGCCAATAGCGCAAACAACACGCTGCGAAAGTCCCGGCCGCGCGCCGTCAGCAGGTATTCATCACGCGGCGGCCGTTCGCTGTAGCGCCGCTTTTCCAGCATTCCCGCCTCGACCAGGGCGGACAAGCGGCGGCTCAGCATGTTGGGCGCGATGCCCAGGCTTTGCTCGAACTCGTCAAACCGCGTCAGCCCGGCGAAGGCATCGCGCAGGATCAGCATGCTCCACCATTCGCCAACGCGGTCGAGGCTGCGGGCGATCGGGCAGCTCATGGTGTCGAAGCGCTTGCGTTGCATGAGGCCGATGTAAAACTGACGCTTGCACAATGCAAGTGACAAGGTATTGTCATGCAAGCGAGGAGGCCGCCATGTCCACCACGACGCTGCAGCGTGATCTCAGCCCGCCGCCGGCCAGAACTCGCCGCCAAGCCAGGATCAAGCGACTTGGCTTGTTGGCAGGCGGCGTGGCCGTGCTGGCCGGCGGAGCCTGGGCCGGCCTGCAATGGTGGACGCAGGGCCGCTTCATCCAAAGCACCGACGACGCCTATGTCGGCGGCAATGTCACAACGCTTGCCCCGCATGTGGCGGGCTTCATCGAGACCATCGCGGTGGCTGACAATGAGCGTGTGCAGGCCGGCCAACTGCTCGTCCGGCTGGATACCAGCGACTTCCGGGCCATGCTCAGCCATGCGCAGGCCGCCGTGGCGGCCGCCGACGCGACGGTTGACAGCTTGCGGGCGCAGCTCGGCCTGCAGCAGTCGATCATCCAGCAGCAGGCGGCGGAGCTGTCGGCGAAAGCCGCGCACGCCGAATACACCGGGGCGGATGCCGAGCGTTATCGCAGCCTGGCCACCACGACGGCGGGCTCACGGCAGGACCAGCAGCGCTCCGCTTCGCTGGACGCCCAGGCGCGCGCTGCCATCCTGTCGGCTGCGGCTTCGTTGCAGGCGACCCGGCAGCGCGTTCCGATGCTGCAAGCGCAGGTGGCGGGGGCGGAAGCCACGGCCGTGCAGGCCCGCGCCGACCTGCAGACCGCTCAACTCAATCTCGGCTACACCGAAATCCGCTCGCCCATCGACGGCTATGTCGGCAACCGTGCCGCGCAAGTCGGCGCCTACGTGGCCCAGGGCGGCTACCTGTTGTCCGTCATTCCCGACCGCGGCCTTTGGGTGGACGCCAACTTCAAGGAGGACCAGCTTGCCACCATGGCAGCTGGGCGCGCCGCCAGCGTGACCGCCGACGTCCTGCCCGGGCACAGCTTCCATGGCCGCGTCGTCAGCCTGTCACCCGGCACTGGCGCGGTGTTCAGCGTGATCCCACCAGAGAACGCGACCGGCAACTTCACCAAGATCGTGCAACGAGTGCCGGTTCGCATCGTGCTCGACGCAGACGACGACAAGCTGAGCCTGCTGCGGCCGGGCCTCTCCACCACTGTCTCGGTTGACACCAGGGCGGCGCCACGGTGAGCGATGCCTCCCGCCCTTCGGTCTTGCCGTTTGCGGTCATGTGCTGCGGCATGTTCATCGCATTGCTCGACATCCAGATCGTCGCGTCCTCGCTGCAGGATATCGGCGGCGGGCTTTCGGCGGCACAGGACGAGATTAGCTGGGTGCAGACGGCCTACCTGATTGCGGAGATCATCATGATCCCGCTATCCGGCTGGCTTACCCGGGTGTTCTCGACGCGCTGGCTGTTCACGGCCTCGGCGGCTGGGTTTACCGTCGCCAGCATGCTCTGCGGCCTGGCTTGGAACATTCAAAGCATGATCGTGTTCCGCTGCCTGCAGGGCCTGCTCGGCGCGTCGATGATCCCGACGGTGTTCACCTCGTCGTTTTACTATTTCCGCGGGGCGCGCCGGGTCTATGCGGCGGCTGTCATCGGCAGCATCGCCTCGCTTGCGCCAACGCTCGGCCCGGTGGTTGGCGGCTACATCACCGACGCGCTTCATTGGCACTGGCTGTTCTACGTCAACCTGCTGCCCGGCGCTGCGATCACGCTGCTGGTCCCCGTGCTGGTGCGCATCGACGAGCCCGACATCAAGCTGTTGCGCGGCGCGGACTACCCGGGGATCGCGCTGATGGCAGTCGGGCTCGGCACGCTGGAATATGTGCTCGAGGAGGGCACAAGGTGGAACTGGTTCAGCGACGCGACGATCAGGGATTGTGCCTGGCTTGCTGGCGCGAGTCTTGGCGGTTTCGTCATCCGCAGCCTCGCGGTGGCAAATCCTGTGGTCGACTTGCGCGCGCTTGGCAACCGCAATTTCGCGCTGGGCTGTGTGCTTTCGTTCACCACCGGCGTCGGTATCTTCACCACGATTTATCTCACACCGTTGTTCCTGGGCTATATTCGGGGATACAGCGCCTGGCAGACCGGGGTTGCGGTGTTTTCCACGGGTGTTGCGACCCTGGTTGGGACGCCGGTCTATATCATACTGGCACGGCGGTTCGATACGCGCTGGCTGATGATGTTCGGCATGGCCTGTTTCGCGGCCGCGATGTGGCGGTTCAGCTTCATCACGTCGAGCTGGAGCGGCACCGAGTTGCTCCTGCCGCAGCTTTTACGCGGCTTTCCGCAGGTGTTCAGCGTGGCACCCAGCGTGACCCTCGGCCTCGGCAGCCTGCCGCCCGAGCGGCTGAAATATGCCAGCGGCCTGTTCAACATGATGCGCAACCTGGGGGGCGCGGTCGGTATTGCGGTCAGCGCGGCGATCCTCAACGACCAGACCAACGGGCATTTCCAACGCATCGCCGCCAGGTTGACGCCAGCGAACGACGCCATGGCGCGCACGCTGCACGCGATCGCGGGGCGCTATGCCGTGCTACCGGTGGGCCCGCAATTGGCGGATCAGGCGGCGCTGCACCGGCTATGGAGCCTAGCGTACCGCGAGGCATCGACCCTGGCCTACGCCGACGCGTTCCGCGCCGTGATGGTGGCGTTTATCGTGGCCACCTTGCTGGTGCCGCTGCTGCGCAAGGTTACGCCGCCTGCCTCGACTCCGGCGGCGCATTGAAGAAAGTTGGACATTGCCGGCCGACGTTAACACCGACCTTCGTCATCGCGAGGAGCGCTTGCGACGTGGCGATCCAGGGTGGCGCGTACTATGCGGCCGCCCTGGATTGCTTCGGCGCAAGGACGCCTCGCAATGACGTATTAGGTTGTATGTGTTGATCTTAGGCCATCAAACGCGCCGCCGTCTCCGCCACCATGATGGTGGGCGCGTTGGTGTTGCCGGAGATCATCTTAGGGAACACCGAAGCGTCCACCACGTGCAAACCGCTCAGGCCGTGTACGCGCAATTGCGGGTCGACGACGGCAAGCGGGTCGGTGCCCATGCGGCAGGTGCTGGTCGGGTGATACAGCGTGGTGCAATGGCCGCGTATGTACTGCGCAAGCTCGGCGTCGGTCTCAGCTTCACCGCTGGGGGTGATCTCGTGCGTGACCAGTTCGCGCAACGGGGACTGCGCGGCAATGCGCCGGTTGAGCCGGATGCCGTCGATCAAGGTGGCCATGTCGCTGCCGTCCTCGTCGGAGACGAAGTAGCGCGGGTCAAGTGCCGGATGTTCCAGCGGGTCGGCCGAGCGCAAGCGCAGCTCCCCGCGGCTATCAGGGCGCTGCAAGGTGGAATGCAGGCTGATGCCCGGCCCGGCGGCGAGGTAGCGGGCGTGGTCACGATGGGCGGAGATGGCGCCGTAAAGCTGCAGGTCGGGCTCGGCGACGTCGGCACGGCTGCGGGCGAAGCCGCCGGCTGCAACCCAGTTGGAGGTGAGCGGACCGGTGCGGCTGCCGTGCCAAGCCTCGGAGGCGGCGGCGAGTTCGTCGTCGGTCATGCCGCCGATGCCGATCTTATCACGCGCGGCAAAGGTGATGGGGACGTTGATATGGTCCTGCAGGTTTTTCCCCACGCCGGGCAGGTCGTGCACCGGCGCCACACCGACGGCTTGGAGTTCGTCCGCCGGGCCGACGCCGGAAAGCAGCAGCAGTTGCGCCGAGCCGATGCTACCGCTGCTGAGCACAACCTCCCCGGCGTAAACCGTCTCGGCGCGGCCACGATCGAGGAACTCGACGCCGATGGCGCGGCCCTGCTCAATCAGCACGCGGGTGGCGAGCACGCCGCTGCGCAGGGTTAGGTTCGGCCTATCAAGCACGGGGCGTAAAAAGGCCTTTCCCGTGCCGAACCGCTCGCCATCCTTCACGGTGAGCTGGAACCAGCCGACCCCTTCCTGCTCGGGTCCGTTGAAATCGTCGTTGTTCGGCAGCCCGGCAGCCTGTGCGGCCTGGTGCCATAGGCGCTCGTTTGGGTCGATATAAGGCACGTCCGAAATGGTCAGCTCGCCGCCGCTGTTGTGCAGCGGCGCATTGCCGAGGCGCAGATTGTTCTCGGATTTCAGAAAGGTGGGCAGCACGTCCTGCCAGCCCCAGCCCGGGCAACCCGCAGCTTCCCAGCCGTCGTAATCGGATGGCAGGCCGCGGATGTAGATCATGGCATTGAGCGCACCGGAGCCGCCGATCATCTTGCCGCGGGGCCAATAGATGCGGCGGCCGCGGCAGCCGAGCTGCGGCTCGGTATGGTAGCCCCAATCGGCACCGGTGTTGAACATGGCCACCCAGTTGGCCGGAATGTCGGAGTTGACAGGTGCGGCGCGGCCGGCCTCGAGCAGCAGCACCCGGCGCGCCGGGTCGGCGGAGAGGCGGTTGGCGAGAACGCAGCCAGCGGAGCCGCCGCCGACGATGATGGTGTCGTACATTGCTTCACCCTCCGGTTTTGACAGGTTTGAGGATTCGGGACCGGGCCTGGTCAAGCACGCCGAGCACCCCTTGCGGCATGGCGACCATGGCGGCGGCGATGACGAGCCCAAGTCCGAGCAGCCGGAACTGGTCGGCGCCGCGCATGAACTCGTCGGCGGCGGTGAGGATGATGGCGCCGAGCAGCGGACCCCAAAACCGGCCGATCCCGCCCACCACCACCATGGCCACGATGAACAACAATTGCGACAGCGAGAGCGCGCTCGGCCCGACCGACTCGAAGTGTGCCGCATACAAGCCGCCAGCGACGCCGGTGAAGAATGCCGACAGCGCGAACACCAGCAGTTGCATGCGGAATTGGTTCACGCCGCGTGCGCGGGCGTAACCGGGATTGTCCCGCAGGGCACGGAAGCCCAGGCCGATCGGGCTGTGCATCACCACGTAGGTGAAGGCCATGGTTACGGTAAAAAGCGCCGCCACCAGGGCGTAGTCGGCCGCGATCCATTGCCCGTGAAAGATAGCGCGGGTGCCGAGCGAGCCGAAATCGGTAAAGCCGACCGCGCCGCCCGTGAACTGCACGCAGCTCGTGCCCACCATGCGGAAGCAGGCGGTATCGGTGACGATCAGCAGGTACATCATCTGCGCGACAGCCAAGCTGAGCAGGGCCACGTAGGCGCCAGACAGGCGCAAGCAGGCGAGGCCGATCAGCAGGCTGAACACCACGGCAGCCACACCGGCGACGGGCATGGCAAGCCAGAGGCTCCAGTGCAAGTAGTAGCCGAGCATGGCGGTCGCGTATCCGCCCAAGGCGAACAGCGCCATCTGCGCCAGCGAGAACACGCCGGCGACGCCGAACAGCAGGTTCCATTGCGAGGCGACGGTGGCATAGACCAGCATCAGCAGCAACTCGCCGACGGTGTAGCGGCTGAGCCCGGCGAAGGGAACGGCGGCCGCAACGGCGATCACCACCAGCGCCGCGACAAGGTCTGGCCAAGCCCGGCGCATGCTAAAGCCGCCTGACCTGGGCGCGGCCGAAAGCGCCGTTGGGGCGCCAGATCAGGATCGCGATGACGATGAGCAGCAGCGTGGGAAAACCCCAGCGCGCCGAGGCAAGGAAATCCACGCCGTTTTCGATCAACGCCAGCGCGAAGGAGGCAACGATGGCGCCGGGCAGGTTGCCCAGCCCTGCGACGACGCACATGATGAAGGCGCGCAACAGCGGGTCTTGCCCGAGGGTGGGGGAGAGTTGCGTGATGGAGCTGAGCAGCACGCCGCAAATGGCCGCCAGCATGCCCGCAATCATCATCACCTGGAGATAGACCCGGCGCACCGGCACGCCGAGCAACTGCGCCGCCTCGCCGTTTTGGGCCACGGCGCGAATGGCGCGGCCCATGCGGCTGGTTTGCAGCAGGACGGCGGCAAACGCCATCAACACCAGGCTTACGCCCACCACCACCAGGTTCTGCACCGGTATGGCCGCCGCGCCTAGCCGCAAGATGCCAGGGGTTCCGAGCGGCTGGGCAAAGGGTTGGCCGCCGTAGCCGAGCAGGACAAGGCTTTCCAGTGCCATGGCGATGCCGAAGGTTGCGATGATGACGTTGGTTTCAAACACGGCGCGGGGGGTGCGGAGCATGAAGCGCACCATGCCGCCATACAGGAGCGCACCGACCACGGCGCCGGCGAGGACGGCTGCGACCAGGCCGAGCGGGGCAGGCAGCCCGAGTTGGGTGACGGCGGTGAAGGCCGCATAGCCGCCGATGGTGAGCAACACGCCATGAGCCATGTTCAGCATGCCGAAGGCCCCCCATACCAAGGACAATCCTACGGTGGCCAGCGCATACAACGCGCCCGTGGTCACGCCGGCAACGATGACGGGGATGATTATGTCCAAACCTTCAGCCCCCGAGATAGGTTTCGAGCAGTTCGCCACGCGCCAGCAACTCGCGTGGCGGGCCGGACCAGACCAGACGACCATCATCAAGCAGGTGAATGGTGTGGGCAAGGTCGGCCACCCGCGCCGGGTTCTCCTCCACCAGCAGGATGGTGCGGCCGGCGGCGCGAAGCCCGGCGATCACGTCGTAAACCTGCTCGATGATGAGTGGTGCGAGGCCCAAGGATGGCTCGTCGAGCAGCAGGACGGAGCCACCCATCATCAAGCCGCGGCCGATGCCCGCCATGCGGCGCTCGCCCCCGGAGAGTGTAGCGGCGAATTGCCTGCGACGCTCGGCCAAGCGGGGCAGCAGGGTGTAAACCTCGTCAAGCCGGCGAGCGAGGTCGGCGCGGGAGGTATGCAGATAGCCGCCCATCAGCAGGTTTTCGGCCACGCTCATCTCGGGAAACAGCATGTCGCCCTGCGGCACATGGGCGATCCCTGCGGCGGCAATACGGTGCGGCGCCAGGCCCGAAATGGTGCGGCCCGCGAGCATGATACGGCCGCTGCGAACGCGCTGCAGCCCGGAGATCGTGCGCAACAGCGTGGTTTTGCCGTGCCCATTGGGGCCGACCACGGTCACCAACTGGCCCCGTGTCACGCCGAAGGAGATGCCGCGCAGCACGTCCGGCCCGTCATAGCCGGAGACGAGGCCGTCCACCTGCAATTGCATGGGCTCAGCCATCGCTGGTGGCGAAATGCTGCTTCAGCCGGGCCGTGGCGCCTTCGCCCAGGTAGGTGCGGCGCACGGCGTCATCCTCGGCGACCAGGTGCGGTGGCCCCTCGAACAGTTTGCTGCCGGCGTTCATGATGATGACGCGGGTGGAAAGCGCCAGCAGGAAGCGCATGACGTGCTCGATCAGCACGATGGTGACGCCCTGGTCCACCAGGCGGCGCACCACGTCACTGATGCGGTCTATCTCCTGCGGGGTGAGGCCGCCCACTGGCTCGTCCAGCAGGATGACGCGCGGTTCGGTTGCGATGGCGCCGGCAACCATCAGCAGCTTGCGGTCCAGCACCGGCATGCCGGCGACGGGGCGTTCGGATTTGCCTAATAGGCCGACGAAATCCAGCGCGGCGCGGGCGCGCTCGCGGGTGGCGCGGCCGAGGCGCAAGCCGGGTAGCGCGCGTGGCGCATGGCCGAAATAGCTCGCCACTTCCACATTCTCGCGCACCGTCATGGCGTCGAACACGGCGTTGAGCTGGAAGGTGCGGGCGACGCCGCGCTGGCAGATGCGGTCCGGTCCGAGGCGGGTGATGTCCGCGCCGTCCAGCAGCACGCGCCCGCCGGTGGCGGGGGAGAGGCCGGTGATGACGTCGAACAGGGTGGTTTTGCCGGCGCCGTTCGGCCCGCCAATGCCCAGAACCTCGCCAGCGTGGGCGCTGAAGCTGAACCGGTCGACAGCGGCGAGCGAACCGTAGTGCTTGCTCACCGCCTCGGCAGCCAAGATAGGGGTGCGCGACATGCCGGGCTTAGGCTAAGCCTTGATCCAGGGTGGCAGCTTGAAGCTGTCGGTGGCGTAGGGAAGCGGCGAAATCAGCTTCGGATCCTGCGTGTAATCCTGATGCTGCAAGAACTGATGCGGCATGGCGAGCGAGGGGTCCACGATCTGCGTTGGGTAGCAATAAGCGGACTGGCCTTTGGGGTCGAAGCGGCAGATGCCGTTCACGCCGCGATAGACCAGCCGCAACAAGGCGGCGGCCACTTTGGCGGTTTGCGCTTTTGTGTAGGGCTCGCCGGGGCCGCCCGCGATGGCGGCGGCGAGTGCCCATTGCCAAAGTCCATCATAGGTTTGCGACCCGGTGAGATAGGCGGCGGTAGGGCCGTATTTGGCGCGGTAGGCCGTGCGGAAGCTGGCGCTGAACTCGTCCGGCAGGCAGCCGATCACGGTGGAGTATAGCACACCATTGACTGCCGGGCCGCCGATTTGGCGGAATGCGGGCAGCGACGGCCCATATTGCATATAGATTAGGCTTTGCGTCGGGTCGCTGCTGAATTGCTGCATGAACTGCGCCAGGTCTTGCGGCAGGAAATGCGTGACGATTACCGCGGCGGGTGGGTCACTGCGCACCTTGGCCAGGGTCGGGCCCCACTGGTTGGTCGGGAAGGGAACGGTCTCAAACAGGCTGATTTCGAAGCCGAACTTGGCCGCCTGCTCGCGAACGGCGTTGGCAATGACGATGGAATATTGGTTGGCGGAAGGGATCACCGCCAGCTTCATGTTGGGCGGCGACCAAGCTTTGGTGTCAATCAGGCGCTTGAGGTATTGCAGCACGCCAGGTCCATAGTAGAACTCGGGCGGGTCGCCCTGGAAGCTGCTGTAGTACTTTGGCGGGTTGGTGTTGAACTTGTCGTTGTGGGCGATAAGCGTGTTGTAATGCATGAAGATGATGTCGTTCTGGGCAGCGACATCCATTTCTATCATGTTGGTACCAACATTGTAGCCATTGATGATGGCGCCGCAATTGCTGCGGTCCACCAGGCGCTGCATGGCCTGGCTCACCACGTCGGCGCTCATGTTGGAGGTGTCTTCGACATGCAACTCGATTGGACGCCCGAGCACACCGCCCACGGCGTTGATGTCGGCGGCGGCGAGTTCGAGGCCGTGGCGGAACTCGATGCCGTCGGCTGCGGCCGGGCCAGACAGCGGCAGCGCGGAGCCGACCGGGATGGCAGCCCCCGCGGCCCGCACGCCGCCGTTCAGCCCGGCGAGCATGGCAACTGCGCCGGCGGCCATGGCGGAGCCGCCGAGCAGGGCGCGTCGATCTAGCGGCATTTGGGGCTCTCCTCGGTCAGTGGTGTCTTCACCGTTCGGTGCTTGCAAGGAGCCTGCCGCGCCATGGCCAAGTGCACTGCCTCAAACGGCATAATGGTGGTCGCGCGCCTCCTCGGCTGGCGTGAAAGGGAGGAGCATCGCCGCCACGCTCAACCGGTCGGCGCGGGCGGCTTGGTTTCGGGCATCACCAGCCACACCATCGCCACTGCCAACAGCCCGG
>CAXTRX010000046.1:0-12918 GCA_964246785.1 uncultured Acetobacteraceae bacterium
ACCCAGAGCTGCACGCGTTACTTCTTGGCGGCGGGCTTCGCGGGGGCCTTCGCCGCAGGAGCCGCCTTGCCGGCCGGGGCAGCCTTTCCGGCTGCGGCGGGTGCAGCAGCGCCCTCTGCCACGGGCACGTCAGCCATCTTGGTGGGCGCCGCCACGGTCGCCACCACGAAATCGCGGTCCGCAATGGTGGGCTTGCTGTCGGCGGTGCCCGTCAGGTCCGAGAAGCGAATGTTGTCGTTGATGTCGAGCGCGCCAAGATCGGCGCCAAAATGGTCTGGCACATGGTCCGGGTCGCACAACACCTCGACCGTGTGACGCACGACGTTCAACACGCCGCCGCGCTTGAGGCCGGGGGAGATGGCTTCGTTGGAGAAGGTGACCGCCACCGCCACCCGGATTGGCTCGCCAGGAGCCAAGCGCTGGAAGTCGACATGCTCGGGCTTGTCCGACACCGGGTGGAACTGCACGTCCCGCATCAAAGCGCGCTGGGTAGCGCTGCCCATTTGCACTTCGAACAGGCGTGAACGCCAGCCACCACGGACGAGTTCGCGCAGCACTTCGCGCGGGTCAAGCGCGATCAGGCTCGGCTCCTGCCTGGCGCCATAGATGACAGCCGGGATTTTGCCAGCCCGCCGCGTCGCGCGTGCCGCCCCCTTGCCTGCAAGCTCGCGAACCTCGGCCTTGATCGAGGTGAAACTGGCCATGAACCGCTCCGGGAAAACGTGAAAAGCCGGTCCCAAAGGGGCACCGGCGGTTGGCGGTCCATAGTCGATTGCAGGCCGAGCAGCAAGCCCGGCGCGGCGTGCGGCGGCAAAGCAACGCTTGCACACGCCGTGTCACGCTCTCGGTAATCTTACCACCTTACTAAGGGGTTCGCTTCTAGACGTTAAGCGACGCGGCTGAAAGTGGAGTGAGGCTATCGCCATATGACCTACTGCATCCTTCTGGTCGAGGATGAGCGGCTGATCCGGCTTACCCTGGTCGAAATGCTTGAAGATGCGGGCTACACGGTCATCGAAGCAGTCAACGGCGACGAAGCCTGCGCCCTTATGCAAGACCGCAACGGGTTCGACGTGTTGCTGACTGACATTCAGATGCCGGGCGGCACAGATGGGATTGAGGTCGCGCGGACATTCCACAAGCGCCACCCGAAGCGTCCAGTGGTATTCATGACCGGTCGGCCGGAAACGCTGGCCCGGGTCGGTCGGCTTTCGTCCAATGAGGCACTGCTCCGCAAGCCGTTCGGCTCGGCACAGATGCTTGGCGCCTTGGAAAGCCTGCTCGCCCAGGGTTAGCCAACCGTTGCACGTGCACAACGCTGGCACGCCCGTTGCTTGCCGCCGTGGCGCAATGTTCGTGGCGAGCGTCCGCGCGTGAGGAATGGCATCACACTGGTCTATCGGGTGCTGCTTTGGAGCGTCAGCGGGCTTGCGCTCGTCGCGCTGTTCACGGCGCCCTTGCGAGCCGCGCCCGACTTGTCGCAATTTGCCTCGGGCAGCTTCGCCGACGTCACGCAAGCCGTTGATGCGCTGGCGAGTTCCGCAGACCCGCGCGCCGGCGATATCCTGGCCGCGCTGCAAGCGGGCCATCTGGTGGTGGGCACGGACCGCCAGCTTTATATCCGCAGCGACACCGGCATGGTGAACGCCGCCACCGGCGAGCCCGCCGAGGCGCCCGGTGCGCGGCCGGTCCGGGTGAACAACAACATCCGCGAGGCGGTGAATGCCGCGCTTGGCACGCTGCGGCTGCGCTCGCCAGATCCGTCGCAGCGCGCCGCCGCTGCCGAAGCCGTGTTCCACTCGCGCGACGCGGCTGCCCTGCCCGCGCTGGACCGGGCGATTGCCGCCGAGACCGTGCCCGCCATCAAGCGCACCATGGAGCAGGCGCGGGCGGCCGCCATCCTGTCTTCGGCCACCAGCGCCGACGCGGACCGGGTCGGCGCGATCGCCACTTTGGCCCGGCGTGGCGACATGGAGTCGCGCTCGCTGATGACCACCACCACCAACCTTCCCCCGCGGGTGGGGGCGGCCGCCGGCAAGGCCATCGCGGCGATTGACTGGCAACAGCGGCTCTGGGGGGTGGCGCAAAGCGTGTTCTATGGCGTCTCGCTCGGATCGGTGCTGCTCCTGGCGGCATCCGGCCTGGCGATCACCTTCGGCGTGATGGGGGTGATCAACATGGCGCATGGCGAGATGGTGATGCTCGGCGCCTACACGACTTTTGTGGTGCAACAGGCAATCCGCGCCAGCGCGCCGGGCCTGTTTGGGGCGAGCCTGTTCATCGCCGTCCCGCTGGCCTTCCTGGTGTCGGGCGCGGTGGGTGTCGCGATCGAGCGGCTGCTGATCCGCTACCTGTATGGCCGTCCGCTGGAAACGCTGCTGGCCACCTGGGGGCTGTCGCTGGTGCTGCAGCAGGCGGTGCGGTCGATCTTTGGGGCCGACAACCGCAACGTCGGCACGCCGGACTGGATGAGCGGGGCGTACCATTGGGGCGGGCTCGAGATCACCGCCAACCGGCTGACCATCGTTATTTTTGCCGTGGCGGTGCTGGCGGCCTTGATGGCGACGTTGCGCTACACCTCGCTGGGCCTGCGCATGCGGGCGGTGACGCAAAACCGGCGCATGGCGGCGGCAATGGGCATCCGCACGCCCTGGATCGACGCGATGACCTTCGGGCTTGGTTCGGGCATTGCCGGGATGGCGGGCGTGGCGCTGAGCCAGATCGACAATGTCAGCCCCAATCTCGGGCAGGGCTACATCATCGACAGCTTCATGGTGGTGGTGTTCGGCGGCGTGGGCAACCTGTGGGGCACGGCGCTGGCGGCGTTGCTGCTGGGCATCGTGAACAAGTTCCTCGAGCCGGTAGCGGGCGCGGTGCTGGGCAAGATCGTCGTGCTGGTGCTGCTGATCGCGTTCATCCAGCGGCGCCCGCGGGGCATGTTCCCGCTCAAGGGCCGGGCCGCGGAGGCGTGAGGGCCGGTTGGCTCACCACGGGGCTCACGGTTGCGGTCGTGCTGGGCGGCGCGCTGCTGCTGGCGGTGCTGAACCTGGCCACGCCCGCGGCCTCGGCGCTGCATGTGCCCACCTACACCGTCTCTCTGGTGGGCAAGTACCTGTGCTACGCCATCTTGGCACTTGCGGTGGACCTGGTGTGGGGCTTCGTCGGCATCCTGACGCTCGGGCATGCGGCGTTCTTCGCGCTTGGCGGCTATGCGATGGGCATGTACCTGATGCGGCAGATCGGGTCGCGCGGGATGTATGCGAACCCGGTCCTGCCCGACTTCATGGTGTTCCTGAACTATCATTCGCTGCCCTGGTTCTGGCTCGGCTTCAACTGGTTCGGCTATGCCATGCTGATGGCCGTGCTGGTGCCGGGCGTGCTGGCGGCGGCGTTCGGCTACCTCGCGTTCCGCAGCCGAGTGACGGGGGTCTACCTCTCCATCATCACCCAGGCGCTGACCTATGCGCTGCTGCTGGCGTTCTTCCGCAATGACATGGGGTTCGGCGGGAACAATGGCCTGACCGATTTCAAGGAGCTGCTCGGCTTCCCGCTCACCGCCGAGACCACCCGGGTGGGGCTGCTGCTGACTACGGCGGTCGCGCTGTCGCTGCTGTATTTGCTGGCGCGCTGGCTGACCCGATCCCGCTTCGGCAAGGTGCTGGTGGCGGTGCGCGACGCGGAGAGCCGCACGCGCTTCCTGGGCTACCGGCCGGAGCGTTACAAGCTTGTGGTTTGGGTGCTGTCCGCGGTGATGGCGGCAATCGGCGGCGCGCTCTACGTGCCGCAGGTAGGCATCATCAACCCGGGCGAGTTCGCCCCCGCCAATTCGATCGAGGCGGTGATTTGGGTCGCGGTCGGCGGTCGCGGCACACTGTCGGGCGCGATCCTGGGCGCAGTGCTGGTGAACGCCGGAAAGACCGTGCTGACGGGGGCGCTGCCCGAGGCGTGGCTGTTCGCGCTGGGGGCGCTGTTCATCTTCGTGACGCTGTTCCTGCCGCGCGGCATCTTGGGCCTCATTCCTGCCCGGCGGCCAGGCGAGCCGCCCCTGCCCGCCGCACCCAGCCCGGCTGAGTCGGCCGCCAAGGAGGCCGTATCGTGAGCGTAGGCTTGTGACTGCCGCGGGCACGCTGCTTTACCTCGACAATGTTTCGGTCTCGTTCGACGGGTTCAAGGCGCTCAATGCGCTCTCGCTGGTGCTGACGCCGGGGGAGATGCGCGCGGTGATCGGCCCCAACGGCGCGGGCAAGACCACGATGATGGACGTCATCACCGGCAAAACCCGGCCCGACACCGGGGACGTGCTGTTTGGCGGCGACACCGACCTCACCAAGCTGGACGAACCCGGCATCGCCGAGCTGGGGATTGGCCGCAAGTTCCAAAAGCCCACCGTATTCGAGCCGCATACCGTGTGGGACAACCTGCTCTTGGCGCTGGCGGGGGATCGCCGGCCGCGCTTCACGCTGCGGGCGCGGGGGACGGCGGCGGAGCGGGAGCGGATCGACCGCATCCTGCAGACCACGCGGCTGCAGGACCAGCGGCACCGCCGGGCAGGAGACTTGAGCCATGGTCAGAAGCAATGGCTGGAAATCGGCATGCTGCTGGCCCAGGAACCGCAGTTGCTGCTGGTGGACGAGCCAGTGGCGGGCATGACGGATGCGGAGACGGAGCAGACGGCGATGCTGCTGCGCGAGATCAACCGCACCCGCAGCGTTGTGGTCGTGGAGCACGACATGGCGTTTGTGCGGGCGCTGGGCGTGAGGGTGACGGTGCTGCACGAAGGCAGCGTGCTGAGCGAGGGCAGCATCGACCATGTGAGCGCGGACCCTCGGGTGGTGGAGGTATATCTTGGGCGCTAGGTCACGGCCCACCCCATCCTTAAAAGGCCCTCTCCCCTGCCCTCTCCCAGAGGGAGCGGGAGACGCAGGGAAAGGCAGGGAGCGCTGCCATGCTGAGCGTTGAGAACGTGGACCTGCATTACGGCGCGGCGATTGCGTTGCGCCGGGTCTCGATTGAGGCGCATGCCGGGGCGGTGACCTGCGTGCTAGGGCGCAACGGCGTGGGCAAGACCAGCCTGCTGCGCGCCATCACCGGAGCGCACCCAGTCAGCGCCGGCCGCGTGATGTGGGAGGGCAAGGACATCACCCGCCTGCCCACCTACGAACGGGCCCGGCGCGGCATCGCCTGGGTGCCGCAGGGGCGCGATGTCTTCCCCCTGCTCACCGTGCGCGAGAACCTGGAAACCGGGTTCGCCGTGCTGCCCCGCCGCGCCCGCCGCGTGCCGGAGGAGATGTTCGAGCTGTTCCCAATCCTGAAAACCATGCTGCGCCGCCGCGGCGGAGACCTTTCGGGTGGGCAGCAGCAGCAGTTGGCGATCGCCCGCGCCCTTGTCACCAAGCCGCGCCTGCTGGTGCTGGACGAGCCGACCGAGGGTATCCAGCCCAGCATCATCAAGGACATCGGCCGCGTGATCGCCCTGCTGCGGCAACGCGGCGGGATGGCCATTGTGCTAGTGGAGCAATACTACGAGTTCGCTCGCGAGTTGGCGCAAAGCATTGCCGTGATGGACCGGGGCGATATCGTGCTGAGCGGGGCGGCTGGCACACTTGACGAGGATGAGGTGCGTCGCCGCCTTTCGATCTAACAATCGCCCTCAAACTGCCGCGTTTGTCGCGTAGCAGTAAAAACAGGTCACCGGGAGATAGCGACATGATCACAAAGCATAGGCTTCGTTACGTAGGAGCGGGTGCGACGCTTGTATTGCTCGGTATGCTGGGCCAGCCGGCCGCGGCGCAATACAGCCAATACCCGGGCAATGGCAGTCAATTCGCCCCGCCAGGGTTTCAGCCCCGTGGCTATCCCCAGCAGGGGGGCCAGGGCGCTTACCGCCACGACGATGACGATCAGCGCCGCGGCAGCGACGAGCGCCAGGGTGATGATGAGCGGCGCCGCGATCTGTCGCAACAACGGCAGCAAGAAGACTATCAACGCGCTCGCAACGGCCAGGATGTGGCCCGCGAGCAGCAGTATAATCAGTCCATCCTTTCACTGCAGCAGCAGCACAACCAGCAGTTGCTCTCGTTGCAGGAGCAGTTCAATCGCGGGCAAATATCGCGTGGGCAACTGGGTGCAGGCACACAGGCGCTGCAGCAGCAATATGAGGCGCAAGCCGCCCAGCAGCAACGCGCGACGGGCCGCTGAGCATTTCTGCCGCGGCGACGCTTCAGCGTTCCCGCGGCAGGCTGGCGATTTCGGTCAAGGCCCGCGATGGGCAAACCGTGCTGGACCGGTTTCGTCAGGAGGGCTGCCTCAAGGCGCGGCTGCCGCGGCCGGAGCCGGATGGCTGGACAGCGCTGGTCACCATCAATAGCGCGGGCGGCGTGGCGCAGGGCGACGTGCTGCAAACCACCATCGACGCCGGCGAGGGCACGCGGCTGACGGTGGCGAGCCAGGCGGCGGAGCGTTATTACCGCTCCCCGGGGGGCAGCCCGGCGGTGGTGCGCACCACGCTCAGCGTCGCCGCGGACGCCGCGCTGGAATGGCTGCCGCAGGAGACGATCCTGTTCGATGGCTGCGCGCTGGACCGGCGGCTGGAGGTGGCGCTGGAGCCGAGCGCTTGCTTCCTGGGCGTTGAGACGCTTGTGTTCGGCCGCACTCTGATGGGCGAGACGGTGGCGCGCGCACAGCTTCGCGACGCAATCCGGATCAGCCGCGCCGGGTCGCTGCTGTGGCATGACTCAATCCGGCTTGAGGGCGCGGTGCAAGCGGTGCTGGACCGGCCGGCCGTGGCGGCGGGTGGCCGGGCGGTGGCGACGCTGGTGCTCGCGGCCCCTGGCTCAGCACGGTTGCTTGAGCAACTGCGTTCGGCGCTGGCGCCGTTCGAGGCGGGTGCGTCCGCGTTGGAGGGTCTGCTGGTTGCCCGCATCGTGGCGCCAGATGGGGCCTGTGCACGCGCCGCAATCGTGGCAGGATTGGCCGTGCTGCGGGGCGGACGGGCGCTGCCGCGGGTATGGAGCTGCTGAATGAACCTGACGCCGCGGGAAAAGGACAAGCTGCTGATTGCCATGGCGGCCGAGGTGGCCCGCAAGCGCCTGGCCCGCGGCGTGTTGCTGAACTACCCCGAAGCGGTGGCGCTGATCAGCGACTTCGTGGTGGAAGGCGCGCGCGATGGCCAAACGGTTGCCGACCTGATGGAACACGGCGCCCATGTGCTGACGCGCAGCCAGGTGATGGAGGGGATCGCTGACATGATTGCCGACGTGCAAGTGGAGGCGACGTTTCCGGACGGCACCAAGCTGGTGACCGTGCACGAGCCGATCCGATGAAGTGGCCGCGGTATCGTGCCGTCGCTGCTAAAAGCCCTCTCCCAGTGGGAGAGGGTTCTTGCTGTGGCGGGTGAAGGATGATCCCCGGCGAAGTGCTTCCCGCCCCCGGCAACATCACGCTCAACGACGGCGCGCCCGTCACCACGCTGACCGTCGCCAACACGGGTGACCGGCCGATCCAGGTCGGCAGCCATTATCATTTTGCCGAGACCAACCGGGCGCTGCAGTTCGACCGTGTCGTGGCGCGTGGGCAGCGCCTGGCCATACCGGCCGGCACCGCCGTGCGGTTCGAGCCTGGGCAAACCCGCGAGATCAGCCTCATCCCATTCCGCGGCGCGCGAGAGGTGTACGGCTTCCGCGGCGATGTGATGGGTGCGTTATGACCCGCATCTCCCGCCAAACCTATGCCGACATGTATGGCCCCACCACCGGCGACCGGGTCCGGCTGGCCGACACCAACCTGTTCATCGAGGTGGAGCGCGACCTTACCACCTACGGCGAGGAGGTGAAGTTCGGCGGCGGCAAGGTGATCCGCGACGGGATGGGCCAGTCTCAGCGTAGCCAGGCCGAGGGCGCGGTCGATACCGTGATCACCAACGCGCTGATCCTCGATCACTGGGGCGTGGTGAAGGCGGACGTGGCGATTAAAAACGGCCGCATCGATGCGATCGGTAAGGCCGGCAACCCGGACGTGCAGCCCGGCGTGACCATCATCATCGGGCCCGGCACGGAAATCATCGCGGGCGAAGGCAAGATCCTGACCGCGGGGGGCGTGGACTCGCACATCCACTTCATCTGCCCGCAGCAAGTGGAGGAGGCCCTGGCGGCGGGCATCACCACAATGGTGGGCGGCGGCACCGGGCCCGCGAGCGGCACCGCAGCCACCACCTGCACGCCGGGCCCGTGGCATCTCGCGCGGATGCTGCAAGCGGCCGAGGGGCTGCCGATGAACCTGGCGTTTTCGGCCAAGGGCAATGCGTCCCGCCCGGCGGCGCTGGAGGAGATGCTGCGCGCCGGCGCCTCGTCCATGAAGCTGCACGAGGATTGGGGCACCACCCCGGCCGCCATCGACTGCTGCCTCACGGTGGCCGACCAGTTCGACGTGCCGGTGATGATCCATACCGACACGCTGAACGAAAGCGGCTTTGTAGAGGACACCATCGCGGCGTTCCGCGGCCGCACCATCCATGCCTTCCACACCGAGGGCGCCGGCGGCGGCCATGCGCCCGACATCCTGCGCGTGGCCGGGCTGCCCAACGTGCTGCCCTCCTCCACCAACCCGACCCGGCCCTACACGGTGAACACGCTGGACGAGCATTTGGACATGCTCATGGTATGCCACCACCTTGACCCGGTGATCCCCGAGGACGTGGCCTTTGCCGAAAGCCGCATCCGCCGCGAGACCATCGCCGCCGAAGACATCCTGCATGATTTGGGCGCGATCAGCATGATGAGCTCGGACAGCCAGGCGATGGGCAGGGTGGGCGAGGTGATCATCCGCACCTGGCAGACCGCGCACAAGATGAAGGCGCAGCGCGGCGCCCTGGCGGGCGATGGTGCTGCGGACAATGCACGGGTGAAGCGGTATGTGGCCAAATACACCATCAATCCGGCGATTGCGCAGGGGCTGAGCCACGAGGTGGGCAGCGTGGCGGTGGGCAAGCTGGCCGATCTGGTGCTGTGGTCGCCGGCGTTTTTCGGCGTGAAACCGGATCTGGTGATCAAGGGCGGCATGATCGCCTGTGCGCCGATGGGGGACCCGAATGCCTCCATCCCCACCCCACAGCCGGTGCACTACCGGCCGATGTTCGGCACCTTCGGCCGCGCGCTGGCGGCAACCTGCATCACCTTCCTCTCCGAGGCCGGCTTGCAGGCGGACGTTCCGCATAGGCTAGGCCTAACCCGCATGGTGTCCGCGGTGCGCGACACCCGCGGCGGCATCGGCAAGCGCTCGATGATCCATAACGACGCAATGCCGCTGATCGAGGTGGACCCGGAAACCTACGAGGTGCGCGCAGACGGCGTGCTGCTGACCTGCGAGCCGGCCACGGTGCTGCCGATGGCGCAGCGCTATTTCCTGTTTTGAGGCAAGCCATGGATGTGGATGCCAGAGAGATCTCCCTCTCCCGCTTGCGGGAGAGGGCCGGGGTGAGGGGCTCTTTGCGTTACAGCAGCCATTGTCCGACGGGCGGCGGCCACCTTCACCCTGCCCCTCTCCCGCCAGCGGGAGAGGGAACGAAGTTGACGAGGGGGTGGCTCCAATAATGCCCGTTTCTCGCGCGTTGCTCCCTCAGGGCACTTGGACTGACGTCGCTGCTGACCAGGTCCTGATCGACTTTGACCGTCGCCATCGCCGCCGCATCACCCTCGTCACAGAGGCAGGCGTTGAGCTGTTACTCGACCTGCCCCAGGCCATTCGCCTGCGCGATGGCGATGGATTGCAAACTGAGGACGGCCGCATCATCCGCGTGGTGGCCAAGCCAGAGCCGCTGCTTGAAATCCACGCTCATAGCCCGGCGGAGCTGGTGCGCATCGCCTGGCATCTTGGCAACCGCCACCTGCCGGTGCAATTGCTCGGCGACCGCATCCGCATCCGGGCGGACCATGTGATTGCCGAGATGGTGCAGCGCTTGGGCGGCCATACAGACGCGATGCAGGCGGCGTTTGATCCCGAAGCTGGAGCCTACGCAGGTGGGCATCATCATCAGCATGAGGACCAATGACCACGGCTCGTCATCCGGTTTGTCGCGATCCCAAAGTTCGGGCAATTGCATCGCGAAGAGTTCCACCAGAACCTGATGCTGAACCTCTACTTTCCAATCGGCATCGCTTGACGACCCTGCCGCTGCTGCTGACATGGCTTTCGCCGGCTTTCCCCACCGGGGCCTACGCGTATAGTCATGGTCTGGAATGGGCTGTGCAAAGCGGTGATGTGCACGATGAGGCAACCACATTGGCATGGCTGGCAGACACGCTCTCCCATGGAGCCGGCCGAACGGACGCCATCTTGCTGCGCCATGCCTATCGCGCCCCAACCTCCCACGACCTGGCCCACGTCGCCGAACTCGCCGCCGCCACGCAACCCAGTGCCGAACGACGCCTCGAATCCCTCGCGCAAGGCACCGCCTTCGCCCTCGCCGCACAAGTCTGGGGCGCGCCGCTGCTGGCCGCCCTGCCCGGCCAAGTCGCCTATCCCGTGGCACTCGGCGCCCTCGCCGCCGCTCACCAGCTCCCTGAAGACGACGCCACCCTCGGCCTGTTGCACGCCTTTACCGCCAACCTGGTCTCCGCCGCCGTGCGCCTGGTGCCGCTCGGGCAAACCGCCGGCTTGCGCATCCTGGCGCAGCTCGCCCCGCTGCTCGCCACCGTCATGCACGACACCACCACCGCCACGCTGGACGACTTAGGCGCAGCCTGTTTCCGCGCCGACATCGCTTCCATGCGTCACGAAAGCCAATACACAAGGCTGTT
This sequence comes from uncultured Acetobacteraceae bacterium, assembly GCA_964246785.1. Lineage (GTDB taxonomy): Bacteria > Pseudomonadota > Alphaproteobacteria > Acetobacterales > Acetobacteraceae > LMUY01. The sequence goes on from CAXTRX010000046.1 coordinate 10,794, forward strand.
CCGCACATGAGCTCTCCGCATGGTCCCTTGCGTGTTGGCATTGGCGGTCCGGTCGGCACGGGAAAGACCGCGCTGATGGACGCGCTCTGCCGCCACTTCACGCCGCGCTACGACATTGCCGCCATCACCAACGACATCTACACCAAGGAAGACGCCCAATTCCTCACCCGCGCCGGGTCACTCCCGCCCGAGCGCATCATGGGCATCGAAACCGGCGGCTGCCCGCACACCGCCATTCGCGAGGACGCAAGCATCAACCTGGCGGGCGTGGCCGAGATGCGCCGGCGGTTTCCCCATCTCGACATGATCCTGATCGAGAGCGGCGGCGACAACCTCGCGGCTACTTTCAGCCCGGAACTGGCCGACATCACCATCTACGTCATCGACGTGTCGGCCGGCGACAAAATCCCCCGCAAAGGCGGGCCCGGCATCACCCGCAGCGACCTGCTGGTGATCAACAAGATCGACCTGGCACCCTATGTCGGGGCAAGCCTCGAGGTCATGGACCGGGACAGCCGGACCATGCGCGGGGAGCGGCCGTTCCTGTTCACCAACATCCGCGCGGGTGATGGCGTGGCGGCAGTGGCAGACTTCGTGGAGAAAGCCGGCGGGCTGAGCCATGGCGCGGCATAGCTTCTTTTGCATCGACGCGCATACCTGCGGCAACCCGGTGCGCGTCGTCGTGGGTGGCGGTCCCTTGCTGCCCGGCGTGCCGATGGCGGAGAAGCGGCAGATCTTCCTGCGCGACCACGACTGGGTGCGCCGCGCGCTCATGTTCGAACCACGGGGCCACGACGTCATGTCCGGCTCGATCCTGTATCCGTCCACGCGCGAGGATTGCGACGTCGGCGTGCTCTATATCGAGGTGACCGGCTGCCTGCCGATGTGCGGGCACGGCACGATCGGGACGGTCACGGTCGCCATCGAGGAGGGGCTGGTGCAGCCGCGCACGCCGGGCCGGTTGGCGATTGAAGCGCCAGCCGGGCGGGTGGAAGCCGAGTATGTGCAGGAGGGCGGGTTCGTCGAGCAGGTTCGGCTGCATAACGTGGCCTCCTACCTGCATGCGGCGGACGTCGAGATCCACGTGCAGGGGCTCGGCACGCTGGTGATCGACGTGGCGTATGGCGGCAATTTCTACGCCATCGTGGAGCCGCAGCCTGGTTGGCCCGGCCTAGACGACGCCACCGCGCAGGATTTGCTCTGCTGGAGCCCCGCGGTGCGGCGTGCGGCGCAGGCGGCGGTGGCACCAGTGCACCCGGAAGACGGCCGCATCCGCGACGTCACCCACGTGCAATGGTGCGGCCCAGCGCGGCACAAGCGGGCCCATGCGCGCAACGCCGTGTTCTATGGCGACGCCGCGATTGACCGCTCACCCTGCGGCACCGGCTCGTCCGCCCGGCTGGCGCAGTTGGTGGCGCGGGGGCGGCTGGGTGTCGGCGACGAGTTCGTACACGAGAGCATCATCGGCAGCTTGTTCGACTGCCGGGTGGAAAGTGCCGCCACCGTGGGCCGTCAGGCGGCGATCCGCCCGAGCGTGGCGGGCTGGGCGCGGATCACCGGGCACAACACCATCTTCGTGGATGACCGCGACCCGTTCGCCCATGGGTTCCAGGTGAGCTAGACCGGTTGGGGTGACCGCTCACGGCCATCTCCACCGCAAGACGGTTTGCAGTCAGAGCGGATCTGCAGGAGCACGACAGACGTTGCATAACAGCGGCGCGGATGCTCCAAGCTCCCTGGACAATTTGGAGTGCCGCGCTCGGTGTCCACCTCCTTACCCAGCCCTGGCAAACTGTCGCTTCGCATCAAGGGCCGCTCCTTCGTCGCCCTCGTGCTGATGCCGCAAGCGCCTGTGGAGGCCTGGCTCGACGCGCTGGCGGAGCAAATGGCGCGCTCGCCTAGCTTTTTCGTCGGCCGCCCGGTCATCGTGGATTTTTCGGCGCTTGCTGGTCAGGAAGACAGCTTCGAGACACTCGTCGATACGCTGGAGACGCGGGACATCCGCATCATCGGGGTGGAGGGCGCCGCTCCTGGCTGGACCGACAGCGAGGTTTGGGGCCGCCCCCCGCGTGGAAACCCCCGGCCGGGGGGCCGCGTCCGACGCATTCGGTCACGGTCGCCGGCG
>CAXTRX010000046.1:12928-19570 GCA_964246785.1 uncultured Acetobacteraceae bacterium
GGGGGGCGCCCCCCCGCGGGGTTGGGGCCCGCCGCCCGTTGCCCCCGGGGGGGGGGGCGGACCGGTTTGTGGAAATCCTCGACGAAACGCCGGAAGCGCCCGCGGCGCCGGAAGAGCCAACGTCGCTGGTGCTCACCGGGCCGATCCGCTCCGGACAGACCGTGCTGTTCGACAAAGGAGACGTGACGGTACTGGGTGCGGTGGCCTCGGGTGCCGAGATCATCGCCGGCGGGTCGATCCACATCTATGGGGCACTGCGCGGGCGAGCGATCGCCGGGTTCACCGGCCGTCCCGGCGCGCACATCTTCTGCCGCCGGATGGAAGCCGAGTTAATCGCGATCGACGGCGTCTACAGACTGGCCGAGGACATGCCGGAGACGCTGCGGGGCAAACCGGTGCATGCAAGACTGGAAGGCGACTCGGTGGTGATGGTCAGTATGGCTTGATGGCGTGCTATCCGATCACAGCGGACGCATAGTCGGATAACGGCGCATCGGCCTTCTGAAAGGCCGATAGGAGGGAGGGTGTATGGCGAAGGTCCTGGTCGTAACGTCGGGAAAGGGCGGTGTCGGCAAGACGACGTCCACCGCCGCACTTGGCGTGGCTCTGGCGCAGTCCGGGCAGCGCGTGGTGATCGTCGATTTCGACGTCGGCCTGCGCAATCTAGACCTGATCATGGGCGCGGAACGCCGGGTTGTGTTCGACCTCATCAACGTGGTCCAGGGCGATGCCAAGCTGGCCCAGGCGCTCATTCGGGACAAGCGCGTGGACACGCTGTCGCTGTTGGCGGCGTCGCAAACGCGGGACAAAGATGCGCTCTCGTTTGAAGGCGTGGAGCGGGTGATTGGCGAACTGCGTGAGAAGTTTGACTGGGTGATCTGCGACAGCCCGGCCGGGATTGAAAAGGGTGCGGCGCTCGCCATGAAGTTCGCCGATATGGCGCTCGTCGTGACCAACCCGGAAGTATCGTCCGTGCGCGACTCGGACCGTATCATCGGCCTGCTCGACAGCAAGACGGTGCGGGCGGAGAATGGCGAGCGGATGGAGAAGCACTTGCTGCTCACCCGCTATGACCCGGCGCGTGCAGAGCGAGGCGACATGCTCAAGACCGACGATGTGCTGGAGATCCTGTCGATCCCGCTGCTCGGCATTATCCCCGATAGCGGCGAGGTGCTGAAGGCGTCCAACCTGGGATCGCCGGTGACGCTGAGTAATCCCACTTGCGCGCCGGCGCGGGCGTATTTCGATGCGGCGAAGCGGCTGCTGGGCGAAACGCTGCCGATGACGGTGCATGGGACGAAAACCGGGCTGCTCGGCCGGCTGTTTGGGCGGAGGGTGGCATGAGCTTTTTTGGCCTGTTCAGTCGCCGGTCCACCGCCCCCGTCGCACGCGACCGGCTACAAATCCTGCTGCAGCACGAGCGTGCATTCGAGGGTGGGAATGATTTGGCGGCAACGCTGCAGGAGGAAATCCTGCAGGTCATTGCCAGGCACATAGCGCTCGACCGCGACAAAGTCCGTGTCAACTTCGACCGAGGTGCTGCGGTGTCGACGTTGGAAATCGATGTGGAAATGCCGGAGGACGCCGAACCGATCCAAGAATAGCGTGCAGCGTGCCCGCCCCTCACCCAACCCTCTGCCAGAGGGAGAGGCTTTGGGACGGCGCGGCGGCGCTTGTTAGCCGCCCTTGTTGTCGCTGGTGAGCGGCAGGGGAACCCAGCGTAGGCCGTCGCTGTTCTGCACCAGCATCAGCACGGTCTTGCGCGACATCTTGCGGTATTTGTCGACCCGCTCGTTCACGTCCGCCGGGCTAGCCACCGGCTCTTGCTGAACCTCAACCACAATGTCGCCCGGCTTCACGCCGCGACCGGCCGCAGGCCCGTTGTTGGTGACATCGGTCACCACAACACCCTTCTGGTCCGCCCCGATCGAATACTTGGTGCGCAGATCGTCAGTGATCGGCGATACTTTCATGCCCAGGCCGCTGACCACAATCGCCGCGTTTGGCGGCGGCTTGGGCGCCGCAGGAGGAGGCGTGGCACTCGCCTGCTGCACGTCGTCGGGCAATTCGGCGATGGAGGCCTGCACCACCACGTCCTTGCCGTCGCGCCACACATCCACCGGCACCTGCTCGCCGATCGGGGTTTCGGCCACGATGCGCGGCAGGGTGCGCATCTCCTTCACATCCTGATTGTTGAACTTCAGGATCACGTCGCCGCCGTGAATATTGGCCTTGGCCGCCGGGCCGCTATCGGTCACGCTCGCCACCAGGGCGCCACGCGCCGGATGAAGGCCCACGCCATCGGCGATGTCCGGCGTGACCTGCTGGATCTGGACCCCCAGCCAGCCGCGCTTGGTGCGGCCGAAGTCTTTCAACTGCGCGACCACTTGCTTGGCCATATTGGAAGGGATCGAGAAGCCGATCCCGATAGAGCCGCCGGAAGGCGAGTAGATCGCGGTGTTGATGCCGATCACTTGGCCATCCATGTTGAACAGCGGACCACCGGAGTTGCCGCGATTGATGGCGGCATCGGTTTGGATGAAGTCGTCATAGGGGCCCTGCCGGATGTCGCGCCCGCGTGCGCTGACGATGCCGGCGGTGACCGACCCGCCCAATCCGAACGGATTGCCGATGGCCAGCACCCAGTCACCGACGCGCGCATTGTCGCTGTCGCCGAAGGGGACTGCGGGAAGCGGCTTGTCGCTCTCCACCTTGAGCAAGGCCACGTCGGTGCGCTCGTCATGCCCGATAAGCTTGGCTTTCAGCGAGGTGCCGTCGTGCAGGGTGACGGTGATCTCGTCCGCCCCGTCGATCACGTGGTTGTTGGTGACGATGTAGCCCGCGGGGTCAATGATGAAGCCCGAGCCCAATGCGGTGCCGTGACGGGGCTGGTCGCCTTGGTCGTCGTCGCCGCCGTTGTCGCCACCGCCCCCGCCGCCGCTACCACCATGGCGCTGCATGAAGTCCTTGAAGAACTGCTCGAACGGCGAGCCGGGCGGGAACTGCGGCACATCGGGTCCCACCGGCCGGTCGGCCTTGGCCTGGATGGTTTGTTGCGACGAGATGTTCACCACGGCAGGCGCCAGGGTCGCCGCGAGATCGGCGAACCCGTCCGGCGTGCCGCGCGCGTGCGCAATGGCAGGGATCACAGCCGGCAAGAGCCCGGCCGTGAGCCCAAGCGGCCCCGCCAGCAGCCCTGGAACGAATACGGGCGAGAGCGCGGTGGCGAGCGCGGCAGCGCGGAGGGAAAGCTTACGCATGGGTGAACAAATCCTCGGTCAAGCGGTGATCATGCCTACGCGGCGCCAAGCGCAGCAAGGTGGACGTGGTATGCCTCGCGCGCTTGGGAACGACCCGGCTCAAAACGAGTGGTGAGGTTCAGGGCGGCGGCGCAGTGGGTTCTTGCCGCAACAGCTTAAAGAAATCGTCATCCGTGGTCACGACCATTCGTGATTGCCCGCCCGCCAAGCCGTCGCGATAGGCTTGCAGGGTGCGCCAAAGGCTGAAGAACTGCGGGTCCTTGCCGAACGCGGCGGCATAGGTGGCAATGGCGGTGTTCTCGCCCTCGCCACGCAGCTTGTCGGCGGTGGCGCGGGCGCTTGCCAGCAGCACGGTGCGGTCGCGGTCGGCGTCGGCACGGATTTTGGCGGCGGCTTCGGCACCTTCGGCCCGGGCCTGGGCGGCCACGCGCTGCCGTTCAGACTGCATGCGGCTTAGAATGGCCTGGGTATTGCCCTCGGGCAGGTCGGCACGGCGGATACGAACGTCTTCCACATTGATGCCGAAGCCGCCCATCTCCTTGCTCACCTCGTCGCGGATCATGGCCATGATGTGGCCGCGGTCGACGGACAGCACGTCGAGCAGGGTGGAGTTGCCCAGCACTCGCCGCAGGGCGGAGCCGACCACCGAGTTCAGCCGGGCGCGAATGGCGTCTTCCTGCGCGCCCACCGCTTGGAAGTACTGCAATGGATCGACGATATGGAAGCGGGTGAAGCTGTCGACGATCAGGCGGCGCTGGTCGGAAAGGATGACCTCTTCGCTGGGCGTCGAGTCGTCAAGCAGGCGCTTGTCGAAGCTGATCACGGTCTGGATGAACGGCACCTTTATGTGCAGGCCGGGGTCGGTGATGATGCGGATCGGCTGGCCAAATTGAGTGATCAGCACCTGCTCGGTCTGGCGGACGGTGAACAGGCTGGAGCTGACTATGAGCACCAGCAGCAGGATGGCGCCGGCACCCGCCCATGCATTGCGGGTCATGGCGTGGCCTTTGCGACCGTATTGGGGTCGCTACTGCTGCTGGTGGGTGGCGCGGCGCTCGGAAAGCTTGACGGCGGCGCGGCGGTTGGCCCCGAGCCTGACACGGCGTTGGGCGGTGAGCCCGGAGCGCCGATGCCCAGGTTAAGGAGCTGCAGCGGGCCGCGGGCGCCAGAGTCCACCACGGTGGTGGGCGTATGAGAGACAATGGCTTGCATGGTCTCGATGTAAAGCCGGCGCATCGTCACGTCCTTGGCGACGGTGTAGGCATTGTACACGCTGAGGAAGCGCTGGGCTTGCCCGGTCGCTTCGGCAATGCTTGCCTGCCGCGCACCCTCGGCCTGGGCCACAATGGCTGCGGAGTCACCACGGGCGCGTGGAATGATGTCGTTGCGATAGCCCTCGGCGGTGTTGCGTGCGGTGTCGGCGTCGGTGTTGGCGCGTTGCACGTCGCGGAACGCCTCGATCACCTCACCGGGCGGGTCCACCTTCTGCAACTGCACCTGGGTGATTTCCACGCCCGTCTTGTATTGGTCGAGCACCGCCTGCATGCCGCGCGCCACGTCCGTCTCGATGCGCGCGCGGGCCTCGGTCAGCGCCGGCTGGATCGGGGTGCGGCCGATCACCTCGCGCATCTCGCTTTCCGCCACCTGCTTGACGGTCTGGTCTGGGTCGCGGGTGGCAAACAGGTAGTTGCCGACGTCGCGGATGCGCCAGAACACGGCGAAGTCGATATCGATGATATTCTCATCGCCGGTCAGCATCAGGCTTTCGGCGGGGATGCTCTGGGTCTGGCTCTGCCCCGTGGTGTCGGCGACCAGTCCGCGCGCAGTCATGCGCAACACGGGCTGGTCGTTGGGCGGCAGGAAGCCCACCTCCACCCGGTTGATGTGGGTGACGGATGGCGTCAGCACGCCCTCGACCGGCCACGGGATGTGATAGTTCAGGCCCGGCAGCGACGTGCGGTTGAACGCGCCGAAGCGGAGCACGACGCCCTGCTCGTCCGGCTGGACACGGTAAAAGCCAGTGGCGAGCCATACCGCGGCCACAAGCAGCACGAGCAGCAGGATGCCGCGGCCGCCGGCACGCGGGAGGCCGGGGCGGCGGCCGTTGGGCAGCATGCCGCGGAACATGCCGTTGGCGCGGGCGATGATCTGGTCGAGGTCGGGCAAATTATTGGGGCCGCCGCCGCCTCCGCCGCCCCAAGGGCCGCGGTTTTCGGGAGGCCGCTTGCCTCCGCCGGGTCGCGGACCGGGGCTGCCCCACGGACCCGGCGTTGGGTCATTGCCGCCACTGTTCCAAGGCATGAGGTACTCAGCTCCTTCGTGTCGGTCCGCGGCGTTGGCATCGAGACGCCCATACGCCATATCTCGGCAACTCCGGACGGGCTATCGCCTAGCTCGCATAATGACTCCGGAACTGTCGTTTGCAAGATATGAGGGATCGGGAGACATGGCCGTAACCGCCGAGGCCACGCTGCTGGAAGCGCTCCGCGCCCTGCCGGACCCATCGGGGCGGGGCGATATCGTGGCGGCTGGGCGTGTGGACGGGCTCACGCTGCGCGACGGCCTGGTGCATCTGGCTTTGTTGGCCGACCGGCAAACCGCAGCCGCGATGGAGCGGGTGCGGGAACAGGCAGTGCAACTGCTGGCGCGGCAGCCGGGGGTGTTGAACGTGACGGCGGTGCTGACCGCGCATCGGCCCGCCCCGCCAGCACAGCCCGCCCCCGCTGGGCTGCTGCCGGGTGTCAGGCATATCGTCGCGGTGGCGTCCGGCAAGGTCGTCGTGGGCAAGTCCACCGTGGCGGGGAACCTGGCGGTGGCGCTGGCGGAGGCCGGGCATCGGGTCGGGCTGCTGGATGCCGACATTCATGGCCCCAGCCTGCCGACCATGCTGGGCGTCGCCGGGCGGCCGGAGCTGCGCGGGGAGCGGATGCTGCCGGTGCCGGCCTGGGGGCTGGCGGCAATGTCGATCGGGTTTCTGGTGGACCCAGAGACGGCCATGGTGTGGCGCGGTCCTATGGTGATGAGCGCGTTGCAGCAGCTTTTGGGCCAGGTAGAGTGGGGACCGCTCGACGTGATGGTGCTGGACATGCCCCCCGGCACAGGCGATGCGCAGCTCACCATCGCGCAGAAGCTAAAGCTGTCGGGGGCGGTGATCGTGTCCACGCCGCAGGACGTGGCGCTGATGGACGCACGGCGCGGCGTCCGCATGTTCGAGAAGACGAGCGTGCCTGTACTGGGGGTGGTGGAGAACATGAGCTTCTTCTGCTGCCCGGAATGTGGGCACCGGTCCGAGCTGTTCGGCCATGGCGGGGCGCGGCGGGAGGCCGAACGGCTGGGGGTGGACTTCCTGGGCGAGGTGCCGCTGCTGCTGGCCATCCGCGAA
>CAXTRX010000046.1:19580-21417 GCA_964246785.1 uncultured Acetobacteraceae bacterium
GTGGCGAGCGCGCCGCAGAGCCCGGCAGGCCTGGCGTTTGCCGCGCTGGCCGGGCGGGTATGGGGCAAGCTGCAGGCGCCGGCCATTGCTGCCCCAAAGATCATCATAACGTAGCATGGGTGAGACCCATCCTGCGGACCAGCGGGGAGACATCACCGCCGCCTATCGCCGGGCAGAGCCGGAGTGCCTGCCGCCGTTGATCGCGGCAGCGCGGCTGGAACCATCGCAACGTGCCGCCGCCCAGGCGCTGGCCACCCGGCTCGTCACCGCCCTGCGCAACAAAGGCACCAGCGGGCCGGTCGAGAGCCTGGTGCGGGAATACGACCTGTCGAGCCAGGAAGGCGTGGCACTCATGTGCCTCGCCGAGGCGCTGCTGCGCATCCCGGACCACGCCACCCAGGACGCGCTGATCCGCGACAAAATCGGCCGAGGCGATTGGCGCGCGCATGTCGGGCAGTCCCGGTCGCTGTTCGTCAACGCCGCCACCTGGGGCCTGGTGGTCACCGGCAAGCTGAGCTCCACCACCGATGAGACCGGCCTGGCGAACGCCCTCACCCGGCTGATCGCGCGCGGCGGGGAGCCGCTGGTGCGCCGTGGGGTGGACATGGCGATGCGCATGATGGGGGAGCAATTCGTCACCGGGCAAACCATCGCGGAGGCGCTGGCCAACAGCCGCCGGCTGGAGGCGCGGGGTTTCCGCTACTCCTATGACATGCTGGGTGAAGCGGCGGTAACCGCGGCCGATGCAGCCCGGTACATGCGCGACTACGAGGCCGCCATCCATGCCATCGGGCAGGCCGCGGGCGGGCGCGGGATCATCGCCGGGCCCGGCATTTCGGTGAAGCTGTCGGCGCTGCACCCCCGCTACACCCGCTCTCAGCGCCACCGTGTCATGGGCGAGTTGCTGCCCCGGCTGCAGGCGTTGGCGCTGTTGGCCCGGCGCTACGACATCGGGCTCAACATCGACGCCGAGGAAAGCGACCGGCTGGATCTGTCGCTCGACCTGCTCGAGGCGTTGTGCACCGACCCGGCGCTTGCGGGTTGGGACGGCATCGGCTTCGTGGTGCAGGCCTATGGCAAGCGCGCCTTTGCCGTGGTGGCCTGGCTGATTGGACTCGGGCGGCGCACCGGGCACCGGCTGATGATCCGGCTGGTGAAGGGCGCCTACTGGGACAGCGAAATCAAGCGCGCCCAGGTGGACGGGCTGGCGGACTACCCGGTGTTCACCCGCAAGGCGCACACCGACGTGTCTTATCTCGCCTGTGCCCGCGCGCTGCTGGCCGCACCGGACGCGGTGTTTCCGCAGTTCGCCACGCACAATGCCTACACCGTGGCGGCGATCCACAGCATGGCGGCGCAGCCATTCAGCCCGGAGCAGTACGAGTTCCAATGCCTGCATGGCATGGGCGAGCCGCTGTATGACGAGGTGGTAGGGCACCACAAGCTCGCCCGGCCGTGCCGGATTTACGCCCCCGTGGGCACGCACGAGACGCTGCTCGCCTACCTGGTGCGGCGGCTGCTGGAAAACGGGGCCAACTCGTCGTTCGTGAACCGGATCACGGACCCGGCGGTCTCGGTGGCGGCGCTGGCGGCCGACCCGGTGGAGGCGGTGGCGCAGCGGCAGCCGGTGGGAGCGCCGCATTCGCGCATACCGCGGCCCGGGGCGCTGTTCGGGGCGACGCGGGCGAACTCGGCGGGGCTGGATGTGTCGAGCGAGGCGGTGCTGGCGGAGCTGTTGCCTGCCGTGGCCGAACGTTGGACGTGGCGTGCCGCGCCGCCTGGTGGGCAGGGTGCGGGCATGGCGGTGCGCAACCCGGCGGACGCGCGGGATGTGGTG
>CAXTRX010000047.1:0-21269 GCA_964246785.1 uncultured Acetobacteraceae bacterium
GGCAAGTGCCCCGATGAGCGGGCGTGGCCCCCTCACCCAACCCTCTCCCAGAGGGAGCGGACGTCAAGTTGAAATCAACCTCGCGTTGGCTGCCTCCGATGCTCGGCTTTCTGACCGCGGTCGGCCCGCTTTCCACCGACATGTACCTGCCCGCCTTCCCCGCCATCGAGGCCGACTTCGGCCTGCCGCAAGGCACTGCCCAAATCACCCTGGCAAGCTGGTTCGCAGGGCTCGCTGTCGGCCAGATCACCCAAGGTACGCTCGCGGACCGCTTCGGCCGCCGCGGACCGCTGATCGCCGGCCTGATGCTCTACACCGCCGCCAGCATCGGCTGCGCCTTGGCACCCAGCCTTGCCATCCTCACCACCATGCGCGCCGTCGCCGCTTTCGGCGGCTCCGCCAGCACCGTGCTGCCCCGCGCCGTGGTGCGGGACCTGGCTGACGGGCATGCCGCCGCCCGGCTGATTTCCCAACTCATGCTGGTCATGGGCGTGGCGCCGATCCTTGCCCCCAGCCTCGGCGGCGCCTTGCTCACCATACTGACCTGGCACGCTATCTTCTGGGTTGCCGCCGCGCATGGCATGATCTCGCTGGCCTTGGTATGGCGCTACCTGCCGGAAACCTTGTCTGTTACGCGGCGCGTTCGCCTAGGTCCGATGGCCCTGGTGGCGCGCTACCTGGCAATCCTGCGAGAGCGCAGCTTCCTGGTCAACATGGGCATCGGCGCCTGCGCCATGTTCGGGATGTTTGCCTATATCAGCGGCTCGCCCCCCGTCTACATCCGCCATTACGGCCTTTCGCCGGCAAGCTATGGCGTGCTGTACGGCCTGTGCGCCGCCGGCTTCATCCTGGGTTCCCAGGTGAACCCGCGGCTGCTGCCACGCTTTGGCCTGCTCGCGGTGTCGCGCTGGGCGTTGCGCATCAACGCCGCCGCCGCCGTCGCTTTGGCTGCCACCGCCTTTTCCGACCGCTTCGGCTTGCCGGGCCTGGTGCTGCCAATCGTCGTCATCATGACCAGCTTCGGCCTCATCCTGCCGAACACGACAGTCGGCGCGCTGTCCCGCCATGGCGCCCATGCCGGCAGCGCCTCCGCCCTGATGGGCACGATGCAATTCCTGCTGGCCGCGGTCAGTGGCTCCCTGAGCGGACTGCTTACTGACGGCACCGCCCGCCCCATGGCTGCCCTGCTCCTGCTTGGCTCCGGCTGCGCTCTGGCGCTGGACGTCTGCCGCCCCAATCCGCCCTAACAGCCTGATCGCTTCAGGTTGAAGCAACCTGAAGCGTGAATCCGCCTTTCAAACACAGAGTTAGAGCACGTCCGGTTCGCCTGCCAGAAGCGGACTTGCTCTAAGCCAGCGGATTGGCGAGCGCCGCCAGCAACACGGCGGCGGCTTGCGCCACGTTGAGGCTCTGCACCCGTCCGGCGCCCAAAATCCGCACCCGACGGCGGCATGCTTCCAGCGCCGCTGCCGAGACGCCATGCTCCTCATTGCCCAGCACCAGCGCCACCGGCCGGTCTCGCGGCAGGGTCTGCAACGGTGCCGCGTCCGGAGCCAAGGTCGCCGCCACCGTGCGGTAATACCCGCCAAGCGCCAGCAGGGCCGGACGCAAAGTGCGGGTTTTGAACAGCTCTAGGTGCTCGAGCCCGCCCTCCGCCGTGCGATACGCCGCATCCGACAAGCCCGCCTGCTCCGGCACCTCGTGCAGCAGCAGCCCGCCCGCGCCGAAGAATGCCGCACTGCGCGCAATCGCCCCCAGATTGTGCGGGTTGCTCACACCGTCCAGCACCACCAGGAGCTGCATCCGCGGCAGCTTGGCATAATCCAGCACAGCCACGCGCTGGGCTGCCACCACCGCCACCAAGCCGCCGTGATGCACCGACCCGGCGGCCCGCGCGATCTCCTCGTCCGGCAGCATGCGGTATGGCCTGCGCATCTGCGCCATGACAGTGCACAACGGCCCGGCGCGGTCCCGCAGTTCGGCGGTGTAGAACAGGCGTTTGACCGCGTCCGGCCGCCGGGCGACCACGGCGCCGACGGCGTTGGCGCCGCAAATGCGGTTTTCTTCCATAGCCTGGCCTTCCGCCGCCGCCCGCCGCCTGTCAACGTCCAGCCGTGCTGCCCATCCTCCACCAGGACGAACGCTTCGTGGTGCTGAACAAGCCGGCTGGCCTCCCGGTCCATGCGGGCCCCCGCGGCGGCGCAAGCGTGGAAGACTGGTTCCCGCTGCTGTCGCGCCGCCGCACGGGTCCCTGGCTGGCCCACCGCCTGGACGCAGACACGTCCGGCTGCCTGGTGATCGCGCTTCGCCGCGCCGCCCTGCTGGCCGCACAGCAACTGTTCGCCACCGGAGGCGCCGAAAAGACCTACTGGGCCATTGTCCAAGGCGGCCCCGCAACGCCCACCGGCAGCCTTACCTTGCCCCTGGCCAAGCGCCACAGCCAGTCGGGCTGGCGCATGGTTCCCGACCCGGCGGCACCCCCCGCCGTCACCGACTGGCGGGTTCGTGGCCAAACCGGCGGCCAGTCCTGGCTCGAGCTTCATCCGAGGACCGGGCGCACCCACCAAATCCGCGCCCATTGCGCCGCCCTTGGCTGCCCGATCCTGGGTGACCCGGTGTATGGCGCCAGCGCGCCCGGCCCGTTGCTGCTCTTGGCCCGCGCCATCCGCCTGCCGCTAGACCCGCCGCTTTGCGCCACCGCTCCGGCCCCGCTCCACATGGCGCCGCTGCTACGGCAATGCGGGGCTGCCTTATGCCACGAAGCTTGACGCATCCGCGGCACTGGCCAAGCTGTGGCTGGAAACGACCTCAGCAGAAGAACCGCAATGATGGAAAAACCAAGGTCATGAACTCGGCACATGGAGTGCGGCGCGGGCTCCTCGCGGCAACGGTCCTGTTGGCGCTCGGCCGCGCGGCCGGCGCTGCGGTGCCTTCGACCGCGCCCTCCAGCGGCGCCGTTGGGCCGGCGCTCACCGTCGTGCACCAGTTCGGCGAGGACTTCCGCTTGGTGGGGATTGGCGTGTCCAAAACCGGCAGGGTGTTCGCCACCGCGCCTACTGCTCGCGCGCGCAACGGACTCAGCATGGTGGAGGTGGACGCCAAGACCGGACAGGTCTTGCCCTACCCGGATGCGGCCTGGAACACGATCCGAGCCGAGGCGGACGGCAAGCCCGAATGGGGCCTGGTGCAGGCGCTCTGGGACGATGCCGACGACCACCTTTGGGCGCTCGACACCGGGATCGCCCGCGGCCAGTCGCCGATTCCGCCCAAGCTGGTCGAGTTCGACCTCAAGACCAACCAGCCGGTCCGCGTCTACAGCTTTGACGACAGCGTCACCATCAAGGACGCGTTGAACGACGTGCGCATCGACCTGCCGCATCGGGCCGCCTACCTGACCGCGGCCGGCAAGCAGGGCGGGATCGTGGTGCTGGATTTGAAATCCGGGCATTCCCGCCTGGTGCTGTCCGGTGACCGCTCCGCCGTCGCCGACCCGAAGCAGCACTTGATGATCGGCGGCCAAGAGGCGTTGCGGCCCGATGGCTCGCCCGTGGTCATCCAGACCGACGGCGTAGCATTGTCCCCGGACGCGGCATGGCTGTACTACCGCCCGCTGAACGACCATAACTATTGGCGCGTCCCCACGGCAGCGTTGCGCGACCCGCGGCTCGGCGAGGCCGCCCTGTCGCACAAGGTGCAATATCTCGGCACGGGAGCGATGAGCGGCGGGTTGATCATGGACAAAGCTGGGACCCTGTTTGCCGGCGACATCGAGAACGCCACGGTGGTGGCACTGACAATCCACGGCACGCGCATGACGTCCCGCGTTTTCGTGCACGCGCCGGGTCAGCTCGCCTGGGCGGACGGCTTTGCCATCAGCGGCGATGACCTCTACATCAGCGACTCGCACCTCAACGAGGTCGCGTTCAAAAACGACCTGCCTCGCTCGGGACCGTTCACCATTTTCAAGGTGAGGCTACCACCGGGCTGACCTGGCCCCCCTGGCCACCAAGGCCGGACATTGGCGCGGCCGGTATCAGACCAGCTCGCGGCTGCGGCTCGGCGCACGCCATTGATCGGTCGGGATGAGGCACACGGGCAGCGATCGGTTGCCGCCTGAGATTGGCCGCGGCGGCGGCGTTGGCTGCGGGCCCGGCCCGCCACCCGAGCCACGCGGCCGCCGCCGCATGGCAATGACCTCACGAACGGCAAGCACCAGCGGAATGCCGAAACTCAGGCCACCCGACAACGCGACTTGCATCGCTGGACTCACGACCAATCCCTCCCGCAACCCAAAACAAAGCTTGACACATTCCTTACCGCGTTGTCAGGGCGGCGTTGCCACCGGGCCATCATACCAGCATCAACTCGGCATTATCTGCGACAGCCGGCCACCCATTCGCACCGGCTCGGCTCGCACCGCGAGGCCAGTGGCGTCGTTTGTCTCGACAAACAGTCCGCACACCGTGGCCGGCCCCTCCGCCGGCGCTAGCCGCTCGCCGGGCAGCTTGCGAATGAAGCGCGCGGCAGACCCCTCCTTGGCCATGCCGATGACGCTATCGTAGTCCCCGCACATCCCGGCATCCGACTGGAACGCGGTGCCGCCGGGCAGCACCTGGTGGTCGGCGGTCGGCACATGCGTGTGCGTACCCACGACAAGCGACACTTGGCCGTCGAAATTGTGGGCGAAGGCAAGCTTCTCGCTTGTCGCCTCGGCATGGAAGTCGATGACGATGGCTTGCACCGTTCCCCCCAGCCGGTAGCGTGCCAGCACCTCCGCAGCGCCGCGGAATGGGCAATCGAGCGGGTCCATGAACAAACGGCCCATCGCGTTCAGCACCAGGGCGCGCCGCCCGCCCGGCACCTCCACGGCCAGACATCCCGCACCCGGCGTGCCCGGCGGAAAGTTCAGCGGGCGCAGCAGACGGGGTTGCTGGGCGATATAGGGGACGATTTCCTTACGATCCCAAGCATGGTTGCCCAGGGTGATCACGTCGGCCCCTGCCGCGAACAGGGCGGCGGCCATGTCGGGCGCAACGCCGAAGCCATGGCTGGCGTTCTCGGCGTTGACCACCGCCAAATCGATCTGCAGGCGCTCGCGCAGCACCGGCAGCGCCGCCGCTGCCCCTTCTCGCCCGCTACGCCCGACTGTGTCGCCAAGAAAGAGTATGCGCATGACGACCTTTTTGTCGTTGGGGTTTCGGTTGAGTGGGCTCTAGCGGTGGGCAATGATCAGGGCGCGTTCGGTAGCAATGGCATTGAGCCTGATATCTGTGGGTTCGGTTGGCACCAGCGCCACCTCCTGCGCCGCAAAAGCACATCCGATCGCCATCCGGCCCGGCAGGCCAGCAAGGGTGCGGTCGTAATAGCCGCCGCCGTAACCGAGCCGCGCGCCGGTGCGGTCAAAGGCGAGCAGGGGCACCAGCAACAGGTCGGGCACCAGCACCGGGCCGTCCGCGGCAAGGGTGCCGAAGCGGCCCGGCCTGAGCCGGTCACCTGGCTTCCAGGCGCAAAACCGCAGCGGATTGCCCCGTGCCGGCGTGTGCGGCAGGCAAACCGGATTGCCGCGCTCCACCAGGGCATGCAGCAGCGGGCGCAGGTCGATCTCGCCCGGCAAGGGCCAGAAACCAGCCACGATCTGCCCGGGCCGCGGCGCGAGCGGGCCCTCCAGCACGCTGTCAGCCAGTTTGCCGCCAAGCGCCGGGTCGCAGCCGGACCGGACCGCGAGCGCCGCCTCGCGCATGGCCCGTTTCAGCTCACGCACTTTAGCCACACCCCAGGGGGCGCAAACCGGCTACCACGGATAGCAACCAACCACGCGAGCCCACTTTGCCGATTTCCAGAACGCGCCTTGCATTCCCGCTTGTCCTTGCCGGCTGCATGAGCCCGCTTGACCCGGCGGATTTCGCCCAGAACAGCCCCGAGATGCGTCCCGAGCGCTTCTTTCTCGGCGCCACCACCTCAACCGGCGTGCTGGAGAGCCGCTCCGGCGCGCCAAGCCAACGCTTCCACGTGGAGGGCACCGGCACCACCCTGCCCGATGGCAGCCTGCAACTCGACCAATCCATCACCTTTGAGCACCAGCCGCCTACCACCCGCCGCTGGGTGCTGACCGCTGCCGGTCCGCACCGCTACACCGCCACGCTCACCGACGCATCCGGCCCGGTGCAGGCCGAAGCCTATGGCAACCTGTTCCACCTGCGCTACCCGATGAAGCAGCCTTTCGGCGGCCGGATGGAGCAATGGATCTACCTGCAGCCCGATGGCCACACGGTGGTGAACGAGGCCACGGTGACGCTGCTGGGCGTGGTGGTGGTCGCCCATCTCTCGGAGCGCATCGGTGATTAGCCGGAGGGCAGCGCCACACTAGCTATGCGCCAGCCAGGTCTGGAAACGTTGCTCGAGCTTGGCTCCGTTGTCGTGCCAGAAGCCCTCGTCGATCTGCAGCGCTCCGGCCAGGTTTGCCGCCGCCGTGGGGGAGTTGGGTTGTATGTCGGGCGCCAGCGCTTCGTTGGCGCCCTTCACCGTGGGTCCATAGGGCACCACCGCGGCGAGCGCAGCCTGGCGCGCCGGGTCGCTGGCGAAAGCAAGCAGTTTGAGCGCCGTCACCAGGTTGGGGCTGCCTTTCACCACCGCCCAGGATTGCACCGCGTAGAGACAGCCTGCCCACTGCAAGCCGAAATGGCCGCCGGAGCGGTTGGCCATCGCCACCGGCACGTTCTCCGCGCTGGTCAGCAATACCTCACCCGATTTCAGGATTTGCGAGGCGCCGGTGTCCGGCATCCACCAGGCCAGATAGGGTTTGAGCTGGTCCAGCTTGTGGAAGGCGCGGTCCACCCCGTCATCGGCCCGCAACGTCCGGTAGACATCAGCGGGTGCCACCCCGTCGGCGAGCAGGGCGATCTCCAGCGTGCTCTGGGCGCTTCGGCGCAGGCCCCGCTTGCCGGGGTAACGCGCCACGTCCCAGAAGTCCGCCCAGGTCGGGGTGGCCTGGAACTTGTCGTGATCCCAGGCCAATGCCAGGCTGCTGACCGCCGTGCCGACGCCACAATCGCTGATCGCGAGGGGAAGGAAATGGTCTTTCCCGCCGAGCGCAGTCCAGTCCAGCTTCTCGAACAAACCCGCGTCGCAGCCAGGGCCCAACTGAGCGGGGTCGACCAGCACCACGTCCCAGGCCGAGGCGCCGGCATCCAGGTTCCGGCGCAACTCGTCCAGGCTACCGCTCCAGCTCGAGAGCTTCACCGCGGTCCCGGTGGCGGTGGTAAATGGTTTGAAATACGCCTCGCCCTGCGCTGCTTGCAGCGCGCCACCCCGACCCGCCACAGTCACCTCCGAAACCGGTGCGGGCGCCCGCGGCGAAGCAGGCGACGAACTCGGCGCGGGACTGAGGACTGGGGCATCCGCCGCCGCGGGGTAGGTGACCAGCGCGCCAGCAAAGACGCCCAGAAACGTGCGGCGGATAATCAAACGGTCGGTCCTGGCAACGGGGCTTTCACGTGAGATTAGCGGCCGGTTGTAGCCGGGGGCAATCCCACTCAACCGCTATGCCACGAACCTTCGCGCGGAAATCGGCCGCAGCAGTGGCAACCTCGTACATGGGTGAACGTTCACCCGCCACGAATTCAAGTCTGTCTCGAGGACACATTATCATGGCCACTACTTTCACCGCCGACGACGCACAAGCCCAGATCAACGCCTTGCGCAAGCAGGTCAATCAACTCATGGGCGATCGCGTCACTCCGGTGCTGCAAGATGCGGCTGACCGCGCGCAGAGCACTGCGCGCCAGGCGACTGACTACACTCGCGAGCAGGCTGAATCGGTTGCCGAGCAGGTGCGCGGCCGCCCGCTAGTCGCAATTCTGGTAGCGGGCACCGTGGGGTACGTACTCGGCCGGTTTGTTCGCTGATCCAATGAGAACGGTCGATCTCGGGCGGACCGCCGCCCAAGCCGAGGTGCTCCGTTTACGCCGCCTGATCCGCCGCCAAGTTGGGCGAGCCGTTTGGGCCGCGGTGGCATTGGTGTTCGTGATTGCCGTTCTCGTCATGGTCCATGTCGTGGCATACATGCTGCTTGCCACCGTGGTGCCCGCCGTTGCCGCGGCGGCAATCGTGTTAGGCTTTGACGTCGTCATGACGGCACTGTTTGCCGTGCTGGCGCTGCGCGGCGCACCAGACCGGGTCGAGACGGAGGCAAAGGTGATACGCGACCAAGCCCTGGCTGAGATGAAGGAAAGCCTGGCGATCACAGCCTTGCTCAGCCCGCTGACGCGCGTGGCAGTCCGCTCCGCCGGCCGCAAGAACCTGGTCGGGATGACGCTTGCGGCCCTTGCCACGACATTCATGGCGAAAAGCCGCCCCAAAGACCGCAGGTGACCAGCTCAGCTACTGTCATCGCCCAGCAGCGTGGCCGCATCGGCCACCTGTTGCTGAACCGGCCGGCCGCCTTGAACGCGCTGGACATCGGCATGATCGGCGCCATCGCCGAAGCGCTATCGGCGTGGCAAGATGACCCCACGGTGCATGCCGTCGTCATTGAGGGGGCTGGCGGCCGGGCGTTCTGTGCCGGAGGGGATATCCTTGCCGCGCGGGCTGGCGTCCTGGCCGGGCGGGAGGCGGAGGTCCATCGGTTTTTCGCCGAAGAGTATCAGCTCAACGCGCAGATCGCTGCCTATCCCAAGCCCTACATCGCCTTGATTGGCGGCATCTGCATGGGAGGAGGCCTTGGGGTTTCGGTCCATGGCGACTATCGGGTGACGACCGGCGAGGCCCTGTTTGCGATGCCGGAGACGGGCATCGCGCTGTTTCCCGACATTGGCGCCAGCTACTTCTTGCCGCGCCTCCGCGGCCACCTCGGCATGTATATGGCGCTGGTCGGCGCCCGCCTAACCGGTGCAGACGCCGTTTATGCTGGCCTGGCGACCCATTTTACCGAGCCGGGGCTGCTGGCCAGCCTTCCTGATGCCTTGGCAGACCATGGGATTGCGGCTCTCAGTGGCATCGCCCAGCCATGCGACGCACCAATTGCCAAGCATATGGCGGCCATCGACTACTGCTTTAGCGCCCCCACCCTCTCGGACGTGCTACACCGGCTGGAAGCGAATGACACGGAGTGGTCCCGCCAAACACTGGCAGCGCTGCGGGCCAACTCACCGTCCGCATTGCTCTGGACCTTTCACCTGATCCAGGCAGGGGCCGGGCGCACGCTATCAGCCTGCTTGGCCGCGGAACTCGCGCTCACCCGCCCGGTCACCCACCACCCCGACTTCGGCGAAGGCGTCCGCGCTATGTTGGTCGATAAAGACCGCACGCCACGCTGGACGCCAGCCCGTCTTGAAGACGTCGATACGGCTGCAATCGAGGCGATGTTTCAGGGCTGAGCCGCACCGCTTTTTGGCTGAGCCATCTGGCGGTGTAGCTCGGCCGTCATTCCTGCCGGTGCGAGCTTGGCAATAGCCGCCTGCAGCTTGTTGTGCCAACCAGCCACCACATCTCCCTGGCCCTTCATCATCGCGTTGAAGCCAACCTCGGCCACCATTGCAGGGTCGTCTTTCTTGGCCGTGCCCACCTTGGTGTCCATCATGTCGGCCTGTTCGAAGAACTCGGTCTCCGTGGCGCCAGGCATCAGGCATGTCACGGTGACACCCGTGCCCATGAGTTCATGGCGCAGCGCATAGGAGAAGCTGTCGAGGAACGCCTTGGTGCCGTTATAGACCGCCTGGAACGTGCCCGGCATGAACCCGGCAATCGACCCGGTGATCAATATGCGTCCCGCGCCGGTGGTGCGCATGATGCCGCCGACCTTGTAGAGCAGCAGCAATGTCCCGGTGATGTTGGTGTCGATCACCCGCCGCCAGTCGTCCGGGTTTTGGTCCAGGAACGCACTGCCCAAGCCGCGGCCGGCATTGGCCAACAATGCGTCGACCCGGCGTTCGCCAATGGCGCGATAGAGCGTGTTCACGCCCTCATCACCCGATAGGTCTGCCTGGACAGCCTCGACTTTTGCACCATTGGCCAGGCTGCGCGCGATCTCATGAATGCGCGCATCCTCGGCGCAAATAATCAGGTCGAACCCGCCGGCGATGCATTGTTTAGCCAGTTCGTAGCCGATCCCGGCGGAAGCGCCCGTCACTATGGCCAAGGGCCGCCCAGTATCTACCATCGATTGCACTCCTTGCTTTGCTTACGGCCGCAACATCACTTTGATGCAGCCATCCTGCTTTTCCCGGAACACGCTGTACATGTCCGGACCGTCCTCCAGGCTTACCTTGTGGGTGATCACGAAAGACGGGTCGATATCGCCCTTCTCGATATGCGCCATCAGCTTGGGCAGGTAATGCTGCACCGGCGTCTGGGCCATCTTGAAGGTCAGCCCGCGATTGATGGCGCTGCCCATCGGCACTTTGTCGACGAAGCCGCCGTAAACCCCGATGATCGACACGATGCCGAAGTTGCGGGTGTTGTTGATTGCCTGGCGCAGCACATGCGGGCGATCTGTGCCCGCCCCTATTGCCACCTTGGCGCGGTCCAGCATGCTGTCGAAGCTGGCCGACGTGTGCGGCTCCGTGCCCACCGCATCGATGCAGGCGTCGGCACCACGGCCATGGGTCAGTTCCTGAATGCGGTCGTAAACCGATTCTTTCTGGAAATCGATGGTGATGGCGCCAGCCGCCTCGGCCATGCGCAACCGCTCCGGCACGGTGTCGATGGCGATGACGCGCTCGGCGCCAAGTAGGAAGGCGCTGCGGATGGAGAACTGTGCCACGGGGCCGCAGCCGAACACGACGATGGTCTCGCCGCCTTTGATCTCGCAGAACTCGGCGCCCATGTAGCCGGTCGGAAAGATGTCCGACAGGAACAACACTTGCTCGTCGGTAAGGCCCTCCGGCACCTTGATCGGCCCTACGTCGGCGTATGGCACGCGAAGATACTCCGCCTGTCCGCCTGGATAGCCGCCCAGCAGGTGCGAATACCCGAACAGGCCCGCCGGCGAATGGCCCCACAACTCGGCCGCCATGCGCGCATTCGGATTGGAGCGCTCGCAACCGGAAAAATAACCCCGCTTGCAGAAGAAGCACTCGCCGCACGAGATGGTAAACGGCACCACCACCCGGTCGCCAACTTTGAGGTTGCTGCATTCGCGGCCGACTTCCACCACTTCGCCCATGCTTTCATGGCCGACGATGTCGCCGCTTTTCATCGACGGGATCACACCGTCAAAAAGATGCAGGTCGGACCCGCAGATTGCGCAGGCTGTCACCTTGATAATGGCATCCCGCGGGTGCTGGATCTTGGGATCCGGCACGGTGTCGCAGCGGATGTCGCCTTTGCCATGCCATGTCAGCGCTTTCATGCGATCCCCCGATGTGCGTCGCTGCATGCAACGAGGGCCTGCCCGCCCGGTTCGATTGCTCGCGAAGGCGTTTTCGATGGCGACGCTGCCGCCGCTGGTGCATGTGCGTTCCCCTGGCCCTCTGGCACGGTTTTCGCCTGTCACCGCCACCAACGAGGGCCACCATGACCGACTGGAGCCGATTTGCCGCCGAACTGGGCGCCATCCCGACCATCACCGACCCGGCGCTGGTTCGCCAGAAAAGCCGCGACTTCTTCTGGTACAGCCCCGTCCTCAAGGCGCAGCTCAACGGCAAAACGGCCGACCTCGTGGTTTGCCCCCGCAACGAGGCCGACGTGGTGGCGACCGCAGGCCTTTGCGCGCGCTGGCGGGTTCCGCTGACCGTGCGCGGCGGCGGCACCGGAAATTACGGCCAGGCCGTCCCGCTCCAGGGCGGCGTCGTGCTGGACATGACAGCGATGGACCGCATTGTCTCGCTCCAGGATGGCGCGCTGGTGGTGGACCCCGGCCGCAAGCTGATCGACATCGACGCCGCGACCAGCGTTCAAGGCTGGGAACTGCGCATGCATCCCTCCACCAAGCGGACGGCCACCATCGGCGGGTTCGTCGGCGGCGGCAGCGGGGGCGCCGGGTCGATCACCTGGGGCGGGCTGCGCGACCGCGGCAACGTGCTGGCCGCCCGCGTCGTCTCCTGCGAACCGGAGCCGCGCGTCGTCACCCTCACCGGCGACGCTGTTTCCGGCGTCACTCACGCCTATGGCACGACCGGCATCATCACCGCGCTGACCATCGGCATGGCGCCGGTGCAGCCATGGATCGACCTGGCGGCCGTGTTCGACGACTTCGACGCCGCCGCCCGCTTCGGCCTGGCCTTGGGCAGCAGCGACGGCATCGCCAAGAAGCTGGTGAGCGTGATCGCGGCACCCTTGCCCGAAGCGTTTCGCGGGCTCGACCTGGCGCCCGGCAGCCATGCCGTCCTCGCCATCGTCGCCCGCCACGGCCTCACCGGCTGGACCGACCTGTTGCGCGGGCACGGCGGCCGGGAAGCCCTGCGCCGCGTGTCGGACGACGCCAGTGACCAATATGTGCCGATTTACGAATACACCTGGAACCACACCACGTTGCATGCCCTGCGCCAGGACAAGAGCGTGACCTACCTGCAATGCCTCTACCCGGCCGACCGTGCGCTCGAACTGGTCGCCCAGGTGCGCGCGGCATTTGGCGACGAGCTGATGATGCATTTGGAGGTTATTCGTGCGGGCGGCGCCGTCACCTGCAGCGCCCTACCCGTGCTGCGCTACACCACGGAGGCGCGGCTGGCGCAGATCATTGCCTATCACGAGGACCATGGCATCCTGATCGCCAACCCGCATCATTTCACGTTGGAGGATGGCGCCGGGCACAAGCGCGTCGGCGATGACCAGCCGGCGCTAAAAGCGGCGATGGACCCGTTCGGCTTGCTCAATCCAGGCAAGATGCGCAGCTTTCGGGCCAAGCAATCGGGGAAGGCATAGCCATGGACCTGCCCATTCTCCACGCCGCGGCTCTCGACCAGGGCGAGGCAATCCCTGCCCTGCGCGCGGCTTGCGAGGGCGTTGGTTTCTTCTACCTGGCCGGCGCGGACGAACCCGGCCCGCTGCTTGCCGCCCTGTTGGCGCAGGTGCATGACTTTTTTGCCCTCCCAATCGAGCAGCGCATGGCCGTCTCGATCCGCAACTCGCGTTGCAACCGCGGCTACGAGCCCATGCAGTGGCAACGGCTGGAGCCCGGCGCCCCGCCAGATCTGAAGGAGGGCTTCTACATTGGCCCCCACCTCGACGAGCAGCACCCGAACGTTCGCGCCGGCCTGTTCAACCAGGGGCCGAACCAATGGCCCGCCGCGCTGCCCGCGCTCAAACCCGCGGCCGAGGCGTATGTCGCCGCACTCAACGGCATCGCCACGCGGCTGATGGCGGCGATGGCGCGCTCGCTCGGCCTGCCCGCCGGCCATTTCGACGCGTTCTGTCACGACCCTTTCTCCATCCTGCGGCTGCTGCACTATCCGCCCCAGCCCGCCGATCCGCAGCCCGGCGAGAAGGGTTGCGGCGCCCATACCGACTGGGGCTGCCTGACCTTGCTCTGGCAGGATGATGCGGGCGGCTTGCAAGTGCTGGCTGGGGGCGAGTGGGTTTACGCGCCGCCGATCCCCGGCACCTTCGTGGTGAACATCGGCGACATGTTCGCCCGCTGGACCAACGGCCGCTATCGCTCCACCTTGCACCGGGTGGTCAACTCCTCAGGGCGGGACCGCTACTCGATCCCGTTCTTCTTTGAGGGCAATCCGGTGCACACCGTCGCGGCGTTGCCGGGCTGCGTAGCCGCCGGTGAGGTGCCGCGCTACCCGCCCATCACAGTCTCGGAGCACTTGGCCGCGATGTACCGCGCCACCACTGTCGCGGAGGACCGCGCATGAGCGGGCAACGAGCGGCGCTGGTCACCGGAGCGCAACGCGGCATTGGCCGGGCCATCGCGCTGAAGGCTGGCCAGCTTGGCTACGCAGTTGCCGTCAACTACATGGAGGAGGATGCCGACGCGCAAGCCGTCGCGGCTGAGATCATCGCCGCCGGCGGAGTGGCCATGACCGTGCGCGCGGACGTGAGCCGCGTGGGCGACATCGAGGCGATGATGGCGGCCGTCCATAGCGCCTATGGCCGGCTCGACGTGCTGGTGAACAATGCCGGCATCTTTCCGCGCGTGGACTTCCTGCAGATGCGCGAATCCGACTGGGACCCGGTGCTTGCCGTGAACCTCAAAGGCACCTGCTTTGCCACCCTCGCCGCAGCCAAGCTGATGATTGCCGGCGCGGAGGGCGGGTCGGTGATCAACCTGGCCTCGTCTGCCATCGATGGCGCGCCCCGGGCCGTGCACTACGCCGCCAGCAAGGGCGGCATCGTGGCAATGACGCGCGCGATGGCACTGGAATTGGCGCCGCATCGCATCCGCGTCAACGCCATCGCTCCCGGGCTCACCAACACGCGCCAGCCGCGTTTTGGCCTGACCGAGGAGCAGATCGCCACGCGCTCCGCCGCCATTCCGCTCGGGCGCATGGCCGAGCCGCAAGACATCGCCGAGACTGCCGCCTTCTTGATGACCGCTGCGTCCGCCATGATCACCGGCCAGACGCTGCACGTGAACGGCGGCGCATACCGGCCGTAGAGCTGAGGCGTGTGGGTCGAGAGCAGCCCCTCCCGCTTTTCTGCTCCCTCTCCCCCTGGGAGAGGGCCGGGGTGAGGGGCTGCTACCCCAGTCCCGTGCATGGGACCCCTCGCCCAACCCTCTTCCATCGGGAGAAGGCTTTTCAAGCCGTGTGTAGGCGCAGCCTAATCCGCTGCTTCGGCCAGCTTCATCGCCGGTTGCATGGCGGCAGTTATGCTGCGGGCCAGCGTCGTTGCCACCAAGCCCGCCTGCGGCACCGCGCGCAGCATCGGCTCAGCCCGCGCCAAACGCCAAGGGCGCACCAGAGGCCAGGTTTTGAGCAGGCTCACCGCATGCCCAGCGCGAAGCTGCAACGGAATGTCCCCGGCATGGCCAGGCCGCATGCGCACGCTCACCATCGCAATCGCCCGATGCGGGATGGAGAGCGTACCAGCCAGTGCAACACCGTAGCGCAACACGACGCGGTCGGTGGTGACGGTATAGTGGATGCTGCGCCAATTGGCATGCGCAATGACCAGCACAAACGCCAAGGCCGCCAGCAACGCGCCCACCAGCGGCAAAGTGGCATGCAACGTAGCGGCGCGATCCATATGCTGGGCCCGCGCGCTCACCCCGTTGGCCACCAGCAGCAGCGCAAAATAGAACACGATGCCGCGCAGGTGAAACACATCGAGCACGATGCGCCGCCACGACGGCACGCCCTGCCAGATCAGGTGCTCGCCGTCATGCAGCCGCACCGGCGCCAAGCGGGACGAGCGTAGCAGCGCCATCATGACTGCGCCCTCATGGCCGCCGTCGCACCATGGAACAGGCCCCCAGCGTAATACGCGTTCACTTGGTCCTCCTCACGAGCTGTGATGCAATCAGGCTTGGCGAGCGCAGGGATTTCGGCGAACTGCCAGCTCCGCAGCGCCACGACGCGGATCTCGCGCGCCTTGAGCTTGATATCGGCATAGAAGATCGGCAGCATGATGCGGCGCTCTGATTTGGCTGCGTCGCCAAGCTGCACCTCCAGGTAGCGCAGAAACTTGGCTGAACGATCCACCCAGAAATCCGCCACCGTGCCGACCGGCTGCCACCTTGCGTCGAACACGGCCATTCCGCGCGGGTCCGCCTCGCCCTCCCGCACATGCCACTCGTTGCGGCCACGCATTGGGATCACCTGTAGCTCGCCATCGGCCAAGCGAAACGGTTCTTCCGGCCGCATGACCCAGGTCGCCGGGCCCAAGCCGGACAACAGGGGGTTGCCGATCGGCTCGATCGACGCGCCGCCGAACCGGTCGGTGTAGCGGCCTTCCACCGGTGGCGGTGCAAAGTAGTGCGGCAGCTCGGTCGTGCCGCCCTCCATCAGGTACAGCGTCTTGGCGGGGGGCCGCTCCGGGAAGCCGACCAGGGGCGTGCGATGCATCCTCGGTGCGGGTTCGTCGAGCGGGTAGCCCTCCCGCTTGTCCTCCCGGCGAAGGTAGAACACCAGCCCGAGGAAGAACAGGAAGAAGATGACCAGCGCCAGTTGGGCGACGTCGATCTGCTGGGTGATGGCGCCTGGCTGCATTTGGATGCTCCTAAGAGGGGGGCCGCGCCGCTTCAGGCGTCAAAGCTGGGTAGGCGTCGATGACGTTGACGCCGTTCAGTGGGTTCGGCTCGCCATAGTGGCAGGTGGCGCAAAGGGCCAGCCCGTTGCCGTTCTGCACCCCCACCTCGCGCGCCGGCAGCACTGGCAAGGCCGTCTCATGCACCCGCTGCCGGGTGAGCGGCACCGCGGCATCCGCCACCAGGATGAAGTTGCGGTTGATGTCCTGGATCAAGTTCAGGCCGGTTTGACCAGCCCAACGGAACGGCGAACTCTGCGACCAGTCGGACAGCGCGCGCGAGTTGTGGCAGTAGCCGCAATTCACACCGATGCCGTCGGAATAGGTCATCATCATTTCGTAGATGCGTGCTGCTTCGACTTGGGAGGACACGGTATGGCTTGGCAGCGCCGTCGTGGACTGCACGCGTACGGGCTCGTCCTGCAGGAAATACTCCTGATAACCTGAATCCGGGAAGAATTTGTAAACCGTGTCCGCGGACTCGTTCCAGGTGTCTTCGGGATCGGTTTTGGGCGAGATCGGCGGAGGCGTGCTCTGATACCAGATCTCGGATGGCTGAACCTGGCCGCGGTGACAGGTGTAGCAGGTGACGCCAGCCGGGGCGACGTGGCTCTTCCAGTCGGCATTCATGTGCCGCACCATCTGCAGCATGATGCCGGCCACCTTTTTGGTGGGCTTATCGTCCGCGGCATAGTTCTGCCCGACGTGGCAGAAATCACAACCCTGCTTCGGCGACACCCAATCCGTCAGCGCCTGCTGCGTGCGCATGAACTCGGCTGCGCTGACGTCGGTGAGCACGTGGATGTTCTGGTACACCTCGGTGGCCGCAGGGCCCCCCGCGGGGGCGGGCGGCAGCGGCGGCGGCGCCTGGTTGTTGGCCGCATGCTCGAGCCGCACATCCTCGAACTGGATCGACGACGGCTGGCCGATCTCATGGCCCCGGATCGGCTGCACCTGCCAGTCCGGCACATACAGCAGAAAGAGGGCAGCGATCACAATGGCCCCTACGATCAAGGTCCGCAGAGACATCAGAGCGCTCCCACAATTGGGCTTTTGTCCGCCACACCCGGCGGCAGTTCCGACGGAAGTTGGTAGAGCCGCGGATAGGTGGGCGCGATCCCGTGCTTCACGCCCCACAGATACCAATTGTCGACCACGGTGCCGGTGAGCAGGATGCCGATGCCGCCGGTGAGCGTGGTCAGCACGGCGAACCAGTAGATCCAGCGGTGGACGGATTGGAAGTTCGCGTTGAACCCCATCGTCCAGCGCCAAAACAGGCCAGCCCGCTCCGACGCCGTCCCGGGATTGGTGATCTCATGCGTCTCGCGCTCGCCGCCGAACCGGGTCACCGCAAGGATGGTGCCGCCATGCATGGTGAACAGCAGCACCGAGCCATAGAGGAAGGTGATCGAAAGCATATGGAACGGGTCGTAGAACAAGTTGCCGTAGCGCATCGAGAACGTCGCCGTCCAGTTCAGGTGCGGCACGATGCCGAACGGCACCGCCTCCGACCAGCTTCCCATTAGGATCGGCCTAATGAAGCCCAGCACCAGGTAAAGCCAGATGGCCGAGGCGAACGCCCAGGGGATATGGGTGCCAAGCCCCACCGCCCGCGCCCGGCGGTACAGCCGCGTCCACCACAGCAGGATCGAGGCGGTGAGGAAGAACCCGGCGATCAGCCACCAGCCGCCATCGTTCAACGGTGGAAACGGCGACAAGCCCTGCTTGGCCGATGGCGGGTTCAGCGACAGGAACGGCAACATCTTGGCGAACCGGATGACGTTCCAATCCACCGAGGCCCACATGTTCAGGCCGATGATCTCGAACGCGATCACGCCGAAGACGACCGAGAGCAACCCAGTGATGCCGAGCGAAGTGGGCCCAACCTGCGGCTCGCCGATGCGGCCAAACCAGGTGGAGTGAAACAACCGCCCGGGCCGGTGCCGGGCGCCGGGCGGCTCGGGCAAGCCACGTTCGGCCGGTCCTTCGACAACAATGGCGGTGTAGAGCGTGTGATAGCGCGCCATAACGTCCCCCTCAGAAACCGTAAGCCGACCAGATCGGGATGTTCAGGTACCAGTCGAACCAATAGGGCCAACCGCGCGTCCAGAACGGCCCTGCAATCAAGATGCAGGCAGCACTCCAGAACCCGGCGTTCAGCGCCAGGAAATAGCCCAGCCGATGGATGCCGAGCTCGCCGATCGAATAGGCGATGGTATCGCGGAAATAGACGCTTTCGTGCTCGCCATATTTCACCGTCTTCTTGCCGCCGGGCGAGTAAGCCGAAAGGATTTCACCGCCATGCAAAGCCAGCGCCAATGTGGTGGTGA
This sequence comes from uncultured Acetobacteraceae bacterium, assembly GCA_964246785.1. Lineage (GTDB taxonomy): Bacteria > Pseudomonadota > Alphaproteobacteria > Acetobacterales > Acetobacteraceae > LMUY01. Next base: position 18,462 of record CAXTRX010000047.1, read on the forward strand.
AGAAGAACGTCACCGCCAGCATGTGAAACGGATTATAGTGGAAGTGCAGGTACTGGTAGCCGACGTTGGACACCCAATCGAGGTGGCTCATGATGCCGTAGGGAAACCCATAGCCCCAGGCGCCCATCAGCAAGGGTCGGATCACCACCAGCGACACATAGGCCAGGATCGCCATGCCAAAGCCGAACGGCACATGCAGCCCCATGCCGAGCTTGCGGGCGATCTCCACCTGCCGCAGCGCCCAAGAAACGAATGCTCCGATGGCGCAAATGGTAATGAGCTGCCACAGCCCGCCTTCGCGCAAGGGCGCCCAGTGCAGACCGTTGCTGACCAGCGGCGGATTGATGCTGATGGCAAACGGCTCCCAAGTCGGCCCGATTGCCGCACCGTAGAAAATCAGCGCCGTGCCGAGTGTGGCAAAGATGATGGTGGTGACGCCGAAGAAGCCGACGTAGAAAGCGCCGATCCAAAAGTCGAACAGCCGGCCGCCGACCAGCGTGCCGCCCGCTATTCTATACTTTCGTTCAAACGACAGCATCGACATGGCAACCTCCTATGCGTCGCCCGGCGGCCCGCCCTGCCCGGACAGTTCATCAAATCGGCGAATTTTCAGGGATTGTTGGGCCAGCCCTCTTGTTCCTGTGTCAACTATGGCTGACGTATCAATGTGTCAACTCAGAAGGACACTGCAAATGCTGTATCGGCCGCTCGCCGCCGCTGCCGGCGCCATCACGTTGCTGGCAACCGCCGGCCCTGCCATAGGGGCGCCGGGTGAAGTCACCTGGACGACCTGGTTCCGCATCGGGCCGGGCCGCAACTACGCGGTGCGCGATGAGATCCCCAACAGCACCGTGCTCGAGGTGCTTGGCTGCGAAAACGGCTGGTGCCAGGTGGTGTGGGGCAACCGGACCGGCTACGTGGAGAGCGGCGTGGTGGTGCAACCCGTGCCAGCGACCATGCCGGCGTCGCCGCATGATTGCGTCCAGACCCGGCGCAGCGGATACGGCAATGGCGAAGAGCTTAACATTTGCGAACGATAACCCGCCTGGCCCGGCGCTCGCTGCTGCCGCCTTACGCTGGGGCCTGCACGCGGCCGCCTTGCTCGTGGTGTTGCTGCCCTGGCTGCTGATCCATGCCCGGGCTGCGTCCGAAGCGGCAATCGACCTGGTTGCGGCCGGCTTCCTGGTCCACTCGGCCGCGCTGCGGGATTGGGCCTGGCTACGTCGGCCATGGGTCAGGCTGGCGGCAGCCTGGTGGGCCTGGCTGCTGCTCTGCACGGCGCTGCACTTCGATGCAGCCGGCGAGGGCGCGGCCGGGCTGATCCAATCGGCAGCCATGAGCCGCTTCCTGGTGTTCGCGGCCGGGCTGGAACATCTGGTCATGCGCGGCGCTGCGCCCCGGCGCTGGTTCGCTCGCAGCCTCGGCCTGGCCACGCTCTACGTGGCGGCGCAAACCCTGCTGCAGTTCGCCACCGGGCATAACCTGTTCGGCACGCCGCGCTCCGGCGATGGCGAACTCACCGGGCCGTTCGACAAGCCCCGGGACGCGCCGACCTTCGTACGCATGCTGTTCCCCGCCCTGCTTCCCCCCGCCGACGCGCTAATGGGCCAGAACCAGTGGACAAAGCGCGTGGCTGGGGCGGCGTTGCCGGTGCTGTCCATGCTGATCCTGGTGCTGATCGGCCAGCGCATGCCGGTCCTGCTCGGCGCCATGGGGCTGCTGACCTCGGCCCTGCTGCTGCGGCGGCTGCGCGGTGCCACGCTGGCCGCCCTGACGGCGGGGGTGGCGCTGGTGTTCGCCTCCGCCGTCGTCTCGCCGCCCACCTTCTACCGACTGGTCACCAAGTTCCACGCCGAAACCAGCCATTTCGCCGAGAGTCCGTACGGGCTGATCGCCGAACGCGCGGTCGCCATCGCCGAGCAGCATCCATGGACCGGGCGCGGCTACGACGGCTATCGCACGGCCTGCCCGGAACCACGCTACTATCAGGCTTGGCACTGGCCGGGGCAGCCAGCTTCCCCCGACCCGAGCGCCGCCACCCTCTGCCTGACGCACCCGCACAATCTATACCTGCAAGCGGTGACGGATGCCGGTCTGCCGGGCCTGGCTTTGTTTACGGCCCTCGCGGCTGCCTGGCTGTGGCGGCTGGGCGAGGGCTTGCGCCGCAGCGCCACCCCGGTTCAGGTCGGCCTGTTCGTCACCGTGCTGCTGCAGCTTTGGCCGCTCGCCTCCACCAGCCCGCTCATCTCGCTGCCGATCGGAGGCTGGTTTTTTCTGCTGCTCGGCGTGGGTCTGGCGGAAGCGCGGGCGGCTGCTGGCGCTCTATTATAGTCGCCAGCGCCGCCAGCACCGGCTCCAATGCCAAGCTCTCCAATGCGTCCGCCTGCAAAACCGTCGCCCATTCGCCGCCGGGTCCGCGCGGCGCTGCCTCGGCTGCGACGGTGGCGGCCGAGAGCAGGGCCACCGTCGGCGCCCGGGACGCGATGTCGGGGATGCTGGTTTGGCCGGTGAGGTCCCGCGCGGCGGGCACTTGCGCCCGGATGGCCGCCCCCATTGCCAGCTCCTGCCGCCCGCCGATCACCACGGGGGTGACGCCTCGCGTGGCCAGCCAGCCCGCGGCCTCGGCGTAGCGCGCCACCGGCCAGCGTTTGACCGCCCCCACGCCGGCGCCGCCGGGCACCAGCAGCGCGTAGGGCGGGGCCAGTCCATGAAGCTGGCCGAGCGCGCTCAGCCCGCCGCGCTCCGGCGCCGGCCCCTCTGTGACGCCGGCCGCCGGGAGCTGGGGCCGCGGCCGCTCGGCGGGGTGGG
>CAXTRX010000048.1:0-21067 GCA_964246785.1 uncultured Acetobacteraceae bacterium
ACGGACAACATGGCCGAAAAGACGCATCTCCGCATCCTTCTATCGGGTCCACGAGGATTTTGCGCCGGGGTAGACCGCGCCATCCGGGTCGTTGAGGAAGCCATCCGCCGCTTCGGCGCCCCCGTGTACGTGCGCCATGAGATCGTCCACAACCGCACCGTAGTGGAGGCGCTCGAGCAGCAGGGCGCCGTGTTCGTGGAGGAGCTGGACGAGGTTCCGCCTGACGCGCATGTGGTGTTTTCCGCCCATGGCGTGCCCAAAGCCGTCCCGGTGGAGGCCGAGCGGCGCAACCTGCATTATTACGACGCCACTTGCCCGCTGGTCAGCAAAGTGCATCGCGAGGCGGAGCGCCACTTTGCCGACGGCGGCCCGGAGCAGCGCCACATCCTGATGATCGGCCATGCCGGGCATCCCGAAGTGGTCGGCACGATGGGGCAATTGCCGCCTGGTGCCATGACGCTGGTGCAGGACGCCGAGGAAGCCTTGGCGGTGCGGCCGGCGTCGGGCCCGCTCGCCTTCATCACCCAAACCACGCTTTCGGTCGACGATACCGCCGAGATCGTGGACATCCTACGCACCCGGTTTCCCGACATCGAAGGCCCCAAGCGGGAGGACATCTGCTACGCCACCACCAACCGGCAAGCGGCGGTGAAGGCGGTGGCGCCCGACTGCGACCTGGTGATCGTGATCGGCAGCGCCAACTCGTCCAACTCCCAGCGCCTGCGCGAAGTGGCCGAGCGGGCCGGTGCCAAGCGCGCCCTGCTGGTGCCGCGGGCGCGGGACCTGGATTGGTCGGTGCTGAACGACGTCCGCACCTTGGGCATCACCGCCGGCGCATCCGCCCCGGAGGCCTTGGTGCAGGAGATGGTGGCCCACCTGGCGGACCGTTATACGCTGAGCATCGAAGAGCGCCGCGTGACGGAGGAGGACGTGATATTCAAGCTGCCAGCCCCGCTCTCCTGAGCCCGCCTCCCGCCTGCAACTAGCCCCATGGCTGTCTACACCGAAGTCACCGACGACGCCGTCACCGGCTTTCTTGCGGACTATGACATCGGCACCGTGGTGGCGTTCCGGGGCATTGCCGAGGGGGTGGAAAACAGCAACTTCCAGCTCCGCACCACCACCGGAGACTTCATCCTCACGCTCTACGAGCGCCGCGTCGACCCAGCCGAACTGCCTTGGTTCCTGGGCCTGATGGAGCATTTGGCGGCGCGCGGCATCACCTGCCCGCAACCCGTCCGCGCCCGGGACGGGGAGGCGCTCCGGCATCTCGCCGGCCGGCCCGCCTGCATCACCACCTTCCTCCCTGGGGTATGGCCGCGCCGGGTGCAGCCATCTCATTGCGGCCCGCTCGGGAACGCGCTTGCCGCTCTCCATCTCGCCGGCGCCACGTACCGGCCGGAGCGGCCGAACGCGCTTGGCCCCGCCGGCTGGTCCGCCCTGCTCGAACGCTGCCGGCCGCGTGCCGACGAGGTTCAGCCGGGCCTTGCTGCCCAGCTCACCGCCGCATCGGAGCGCATCCTGTCCGCCTGGCCCGCCATGTTGCCGCGCGGCCACATCCACGCCGACTTGTTCCCGGACAACGTGTTCTTCCTGGACGGCAAGCTTTCCGGATTGATCGACTTCTACTTCGCCGCCACCGATTTGCTCGCCTACGATGTGGCCATTTGCCTGAACGCCTGGTGTTTCGAGCCCGACATGGGTTTCAACGTCACCAAGGCACGCGCCGTGCTGCGCGGCTACACCGAGCGCCGGGCTTTGTCGGCGCCCGAGCGCGCGGCCTTGCCGGTGCTGTGCCAAGGGGCGGCAATCCGCTTCCTGCTGACCCGGCTGTTCGACTGGGTGAACACGCCGGCCGGGGCGCTGGTCACGCGCAAGAACCCGCTGGAGTACCTTGGCCGCCTGCGCTTCCATCTCGCCGCCCGCGACGAGCACGCCTATGGCCTCTGACAACCTGGTGGAAATCTGGACGGATGGCGGCTGCAAGCCCAACCCGGGCCCGGGCGGCTGGGCGGCGTTGCTGTGTTGCCGCGGTACCGAACGCGAGCTCTGCGGCCGCGACCCGGCCACCACCAACAACCGCATGGAACTGACCGCTGCCGCGGCGGCACTCGAGGCGCTGACCCGTTCTTGCAAGGTGGTCCTGCACACCGACAGCGAGTATGTGCGCAACGGCATCACGCGCTGGCACACTGGCTGGGTGCGCAAGAACTGGCGCAATGCGGCGGGGGACCCGGTGGCCAACATGGACCTTTGGAAGCGCCTGCTGGCCGCAGCCGCGCCGCACGAGGTGGAGTGGAGGTGGGTGCGCGGCCATGCGGGCGACGTGATGAACGAACGGGTGGACGTGCTGGCCACGCGGGCGCGGGAAGGCGTTTAGCCCACCATCTGGTCCCTCCGCCGCCAGCGAGAGAGGGAGCGGTCCTGCGGCCCGGCCTCCTTCTTGCTCACCTGCTGATCGAGCGCGCACGCCCGACGCGGAGGAGAGACCCATGCCAGCCCGTCCGTTCCATTTGTCCTGGTTCCTTTCCCAAGGCTACGGGCCGAAAACCTGGCGCGGCCCGTGGCCCGGGAGCGACACCGCGCGCTGGATGATGCCCGACCTGTTTCTCGACCTCGCCCGCGGCATGGAGCGCGCCAGGTTCGACTACCTCATCATCGAGGACTCCTCGATGGTGCCCTACAGCTATGGCGGCAGCCACGACAGCTACCTGCAATACGCCGCCAGCACCCCAAAACTCGACCCGGCGGTCCTGGTGCCCTACCTCGCCCAGGCCACCAAGCATCTCGGCCTGGTCCCCACCCTGTCCACCTCGGAATACCCGCCATTCCTGCTCGCCCGGCTGGTGAACTCGCTCGACCATGTGACGGAAGGCCGGGTCGGATGGAATTGCGTCACCAGCAGCAACGACGGCGCTGCGCAGAACTACGGCAACGAGGCGCAGTATCCGCACGACGAGCGCTACGACCGGGCCGATGAATTTGCCGAGTTGGTGACCAAGCTTTGGGACGCGTGGGAGCCGGACGCCGTCGTGCTCGACCGTGACCGCCCGATGTTTGCCGATGGCAGCAAGGTCCATCCCGTGCATCACGACGGCCGCTATTTCAAGTGCCGCGGCCCGTTGAATGCGCCGCGCTCGCCGCAGGGGCGGCCGGTGATCTGCCAAGCAGGCGGCTCGGCCCGCGGGCAGGAGTTCGCCGCGCGCTGGGCCGACACCATCATCACCGACGCCGGCAGCGTTCCCGCTATGAAGGCCTATCGCGAGCGCGTTCGGGCCCAGGCCGTGCAAGCGGGCCGGGACCCAGACCGCGTCAAGCTGCTGTTCCTCACCTATCCGATCGTGGACATGAGCATGGCCGCGGCGCAGGACCGCCGCCGCATGCAGCGGGAGGATGCAGCGGCGCATCTCGCCATGCCGCTCTCCTCGATGTCGCGCCTCACCAACATCGATTTTGCCCAGTTCGACCTGGACGAGAAGCTGCCGCCCAGCCTGACCACAAACGGGCACCAAAGTTCACTGGCGAAGTGGATCGGCAAGACGCCGCGCGAGCTGGCGCTTAGCCAATCCACCAAGATGGGCATCGACTTCACCGGCACGGCGGACCACGTGGCCGGCATGATGGCCGAGATCATGGAGGAGGTCGGCGGCGATGGGTTCCTGTTCTACAACAGCTATTTCGACCGCCGCTATATCATGGAGGTGTGCGACGGCCTGGTGCCGGAACTGCAGCGGCGCGGGCTGACCCGGACCGAGTATAGCCACAAGTGCTTCAAGGATAACCTGATGGCGTTTTGAGCGGCGGGACTCGCCGATCCTACGCGGGAGCGGTGATCCAGTATAAGCGTGCGACCCCTATCGCCGAGCCTTGAGCCACATGACCGTCACCGCGGCCCATGCTGCGTCAGGCCGGGCGCCGGCCTCGCAGCCTCCCAAGCCACTCCCCGCCGCGCCGCCGCAGCTTGCCGATGCGGCCAAGCCCCGCCAGCCGGCGATCCAGGAACGCCAGGGTTGCGGCGGCGCCTTCGCTGTCGTCGCGCAGCCAGAACAGCAGGGTGCTGCCGTAGACCCCGGTCAGGATGGCGCGCTTGGTATACCAACTGAAGTCCACGCTCCGGTCGCCCGCAGCGTGCCACACGCTGTCGACGGTGCGCACCGTCACCCGGCCTGCGGCAGCGCTGTCGAGCGCCAGCACCGACAAGCCCCGCCGCACCGCCTCCTTGCACGGCGCGCTGTCGGCCAGACGCTGCGCAATGACGCTGCGCACACGCTTGGACAGGCTAAGCTCCGCCGGCGCGGACGGCATGCGTCGGTCCGCCAGGTCCACCCAGGCTTCGACCATGTCGACCGGCCCACCAGGGAACAGCAAATCGGCATCCGGGCCGGCTACGGATTGCAGGGCGCGCACTGTCCAGCCGGGGAACGGCACGGTGGCGACCAGCGCGTCCAGTGCTGCATCCCGCTCCGCGGACCGCTCGGGAGCGTTCATATCCCGGCCCGCGCCAGCTCCTCGTTGAAGCCGAACAGGCTGAAGTCGTCCATGCGCATGGGATACAGGATGCCGTCTAGATGGTCGTATTCATGCTGCACGACGCCAGCGTGAAAGCCTGCCACGTCGCCGCCAACCGTCTGTCCGTCGCAATCCACCCCGCTATAGCGGATGCGGCGCCAGCGCGGCACGGCGGCACGCAGCCCGGGGATGGACAGGCAGCCCTCCCATCGCAGCGCGCGTTCCTCGCCGAGCGGCTCCACCGCCGGGTTGATCACCACCGTGTGCCCAACCGGGACGTCCTCCGCGTCGTCGCTGCCGCGGCCCGGCGGCACCCAGAACACGAACAGCCTGAGCGGCACATGCACCTGCGGCGCGGCCAAACCAGCGCCACTGGCGTCGGTCATGGTCTCCAGCATGTCAGCCACGAGCCGGCGGATTTCTGGCGCACCCGGGTCCGCGACCGGCTCGGCCTTTTGCAGCAGCACGGGGTGGCCCATGCGGGCGATCTTGAGGATGGCCATGAAAACTCCCAGTGAGGTGGGTCACTCTCAGTTGGGTGTGAGGAAAGGCTTTGGCGAGTGCTTCGAACTCGTGCTATAGCGCCGGCACCGCGGTGAACACCTTGGGCGGGCCACCTCGGCACGTCCGCAGCGAATAGGAGAAGGCAGCGAGTGCAGGTTCTGGTCCGTGACAACAATGTCGATCAAGCGCTCAAGGCGCTGAAGAAGAAGATGCAGCGCGAGGGTATCTTTCGCGAGATGAAGCTCCGCCGCCATTTCGAGAAGCCGTCCGAGCGTCGCGCCCGAGAGGCAGCGGAAGCGGTTCGGCGCGCCCGCAAGATGGAGCGCAAGCGGCTCGAGCGCGAGGGCTTCTAAGCCCAACCGCCGATCGTGACGCCGCCCGGGTTAAACCAAGGGCGGGTCGCACTTTCCCTCGGCCATATGCTGGCCAGCATGCTCGACCGTCACCTCGAACGTGACACTTGCCAGAACACGCGCACCCTGGCTGATAGTGTACGTCCATGGTCCGGGCACGAGCGACCAGTCCTCCTCCAAGGAATAGCCGGCATCGTTCCAATCGCCCCCCGAGAGCGTGGCATGCCCCACCTCACGGGTGCCGCTGACCCCATCGGGGCGCGTCCATAACGGGTGATCCAGTGTCACTTGTACGATCGCCGTGTCCCCCGGCGCGAGGTTGGCAGCCCTGAACTCCACCGCGAACTGCTTGCAGAACACACCCTCGATGTGCGTCCCCAAATGGATGAAGTGCACGTTGCGCCAGGGCGCCCAGTTGGCCACATTGCCGGGCCGTGGAGGCCGAGGTGCGCCCACTGCCTCAGCGGTAACCTCGCCAACGCGGCCAATTTGCACTTCCAGCGGGTCGGCGTGAGCAGCGCTGCAGCTTAGCACCAGGATTGCGATCGCGGCGGTGGATTTCACGGATCGTCCTCTTTAGCTTCGGGGGTGAAGTGCACATCGCGCTCGCACAAAGCATCCAGCCTACACCGCCCAGCTAGACAGAGGGCGCGTCGCAGCTCTCCTGCGTCATGTGCTGCCCGGCCTGCGCCACTGTCACGTTGAAGGTCACGGTCGCCAACACGTGCGAGCCTTGGCTGATCGTGAACGTCCACGGGCCCGGCACCAGTGACCAATCCTCTTCCAGGGTGTATCCGGTATAGGACCACCGGTCCGCCGAGACGTTGTTGTAGTTCACTTCCCGGGTGCCGCTGACGCCGTCTGGCCGCGTCCACAATGGGTGATCCAGCGTCACCTGCACCAGCGCCGTCTCGCCTGGCGCCAGGTTGGCGGCCTTGAACTCGAGCCCGAATTGCTTGCAGAACGCGCCCTCGACGCTGGTTCCGAGATGGGTGAAGCGCGGATCCCGCACCGAGTCGATCCCGGCGATGTTGCCCGGCCGAGGTGGTTGCGCGGGGCCGACCTCCTCCGCCATGACCTCGCCGACGCGGCCGATCTGCAGCGCCAGCGGGTCGGCACGGGCGGTGCCGCAGCCCAGCACCAGGATGGCGATCGCCGCGATGGATTTCATGGCACATCCTCATGCTGGGCCGGGGGCAAGGTTTGCTCGATCATGGCCGCAACCTGTTTTGCCACGCTGTCATCCTGTTCACGCAACGCCGTCACCACCCGGCGGCGATCGGCCGGGCTGCGGTTTTGGCTCATTTTCCACTGCGTCTCGACCCGGACTGGCGTCAGGCGGAATGCCCGGATTCCCGCCAGCATGCGGGCGCGATAGTCGGGAGCCATGGCGGCGACATCGAAGCCCGCCGGGTCATGCGCGGCCATGCGCTGGAGGTCGGCCACGATGGCGTCCGCGTCAGCGAGCGGGGTCAGGCGGCCGTAGACATGCACCGCCGCAAAGTCCCAGGTGGGCACTGCCGGGCTGACCTCGTACCAGCTTGGCGAGATGTAAGCATGCGGCCCGGCGAAGATGGCCAGCACCTCCGCCCCGCCGCCGATAACGCCGCATTGCGGGTTGCCCGCGGCAAAATGCCCGGACAGCGCAAAGCCTTCCGCTTGCGCATGGTAGCTCAGTGGCAAGTGCGAGGCCTCCAGCCCGCGCGGGCCGGCACTCACCAGTTGCGCAAACGGGTTGGCGCGGATGAGAGCGGCGATTTCGCTCGCGTCAGCCTGTTGGAACACCGGGCGCAGGTACAAGCGGCAGCTCTTTCACACGGGATAGGTCGCGGCCACTCTAGCATGGTCGGACCGCTGGCTGAACCTACTGCAGGAACCCCCAGCGCGCGACAGCCGGCTCCGCCGAGGCCCATTTCCAACCTTGCGTGTCCTGGCAGATCGCCACCAAATACCAAGCCGGAGGCTTTCTGCCGGCCAACACCGAGAACAGCACTTCCTTGCAGGGGGCGAGCGGGTTTTCGATCTGCCGCACCACCTGCAACTCGCCATGTTCATTGCCGATCGGCACGGTATGCACGATCCGCCAGGACGCCGCGGCACCGACGGGCAGCGGCGCTGCCGTGTTGGCGATAGCGTCCTGCTCCGCGCCGTGCCAGGACCGTGCGATGATTTTGCCCGCGTAATCCGACGCCGCCGCGGCGGCCACACCAACGCCGAAGCCGATCGCCGGGTTGGCAGTGGCGCCGCCCGCCGCCGCCCCCGTCACCACGCCCACGATTTCGCCAGTGGAGGAGCAGGCGCCCAGCAGCAGCAGCCCGGCCAGCACGCCCAGACGGCAACACCTCACTGCCCCCAACCTCATTGCAGCGAGCCCCAGCGCGCTGTGGCCGGCTCGGCCGACGCCCACTTCCAGGCCGGCCCATCCTGGCACACCGTGGCGGTGTAAAACTCCCGCCGCGGCGCGTGGTCGGCCATCGTATCGACCGAGAAGACGATTTCCTTGCAGTCGATTGATGGTGCGCCCAGCACCCGGACAACGGCCACCTCGCCATGCTCGTCCGCCTCGATGGGCACGTCGTGGGACACCCGCCACGGCCCGGCGGTGCCCGGCGCCAACCCGCCGGCTGCGGCCGCAATCTGGTCCTGCTCCGCACTGTGCACCACGCGCTCTTCGTACTGCAGCCCGGCATTGGCCCCTGCGGCCACACCCAGCCCGATGGCGGTGGCGGTGGTGGCGCTCTTGGTCACCGAACTGGCGATGCCCGCGCCAGCGATGCCCGCCACCTCGGTCGTGCCGCCGGTGAGCAGTGAGGAACAGCCAGGAAGCGCAAGCAGGGCGAACAGCGGCAAGGCGCGAGATAGGATGGTCACCGGCACTACCCTGGGCGTTTCAAAGGCATTGGGGATTGAAGCTGCCAGGGTGCCCTAGGAGTTGCAACCCATGAGCGATGCCCGCATAGCTCCGCCGACCGGGGCTGGCTACAACTCTCCCATCGCCCTCTCAATAGGAAGCAGCATTGGCGAAGGTCCCTCATAGCGTCGGCCCACAGCACCCGCAGGTTGTCGTTCTCGTCGGCGCCACTGGCGACCTGTCGCAACGCAAGCTGCTGCCGGGCCTGTTTCATCTGGTCAGCAAGCACTTCATCCCCGGCTGCCGCATCATCGGCGTGTCGCTCGACGAGTTCGAATGCGACGGGTTCCGTCACCTCGCCCGGTCGGCCCTCGACAAGTTCTCCAGCCGCAAGGTCGACGGTTGCGACTGGGCCGAGTTCGCGCAAGCGCTGGACTACGTGCCCATGGGCGCTGGCCCGCAGGTGTTGCACGACCGGGTGGCGGCGGCCGAAGCCGAACTCGGCGGCGAAAGCCAGCGCATTCATTACCTGAGCGTGCCGCCAAGTGCCGCGCTGCCCGCAGTCAGGCTGCTGGCCGAGGCGGGGCTGGTGGAACGCTCCCGCATCATCATGGAAAAGCCGTTCGGCGTCGACCTGGACAGCGCCGTCACGCTCAACACCCGGCTGCATGACGTGTTCGACGAAGGCCAAATCTTCCGGATCGACCACTTCCTCGGCAAGGAGCCGGCGCAGAATATCCTGGCGTTCCGCTTCGCCAACGGCCTGTTCGAGCCGATCTGGAACCGCAACTTCATCGACCACGTGCAAATCGACGTGCCGGAGACGCTCGGCCTCGGCACCCGGACCCAGTTCTACGAGCAGACCGGCGCCTTCCGCGACATGGTCGTGACGCATCTGTTCCAAATCCTGGCGTTCATGGCGATGGAGCCGCCCACCGCGCTCGAGCCCCAGCCGATCAGCGAGGAAAAGAACAAAGTGTTCCGCAGCATGGTCCCGATCGATCCCCGGGAGGTGGTGCGCGGCCAGTATGTCGGCTACCGCGGCGAGCCCGGCGTCGATCCGGAATCCGACACCGAGACGTTCATCGCGCTGAAATGCCACATCGACAACTGGCGCTGGGCTGGGGTTCCGTTCTTCCTGCGCACCGGCAAGCGCCTGGCGGAGGGCCAGCGCATCATCTCCATCGCCTTTCGCGAGCCGCCCAAAAGCATGTTCCCGCTCGGCTCGGGCGTGGGCAGCCAAGGCCCCGACCACCTCACCTTCGACCTGGCCGACGCCTCCAAGATGTCGCTGTCCTTCTACGGCAAGCGGCCCGGCCCAGGAATGCGGCTGGACAAGCTCAGCCTGCAATTCGCCATGCACGACACGGGTCGGATCGGCGACGTGCTCGAAGCCTATGAGCGCCTGATCCTGGACGCGATGCGCGGCGACCACACCCTGTTCACCACCGCCGAGGGCATCGAGCGGCTATGGGAGGTGTCCAAGCCGCTGCTGGAAGCGCCGCCGCCGGTCCGGCTGTACCAGCCCGCGTCCTGGGGTCCGAAGTCCATCCACCAGCTTGTCGCGCCGCACGCCTGGCGGCTGCCGTTCGAGCGTGCCTGGCGGGATCCGAAGACCTCGGCGGGCTGAACCGTTCCATAAGGAGCCGCCATGGCCGCGATGTTCCTCGATTGCCCCGACGATATGGCCGCGCTGTGGCAAAGCGTACTGCGCCCGGGTGACCCGGCGATCACCGTCAATCTTGCCGTGGGCCAGGTGGCCGACATCCCCGCGCTGGTCGCAGGCTTCACCACCTGCATCGTCGACCACAGCTATTTCACCGCGGAGTTGCTGGCCCGCTGCGCCGGTTTGCGCCGCATCGTGTTCCTCGGCACCGGCGCCTCCTCCTTCATCGACCTGGAGGCAGCCGGCCATCACGGCATCATTGTCGACACGATCAAGGGCTACGGCGACACCACGGTGGCCGAGCACACGATTGCGTTGGCGATGGCCGCCGCTCGCAACATCGCCGCGATGGACCGCAGCGTCCGCGGCGGCGGCTGGCAGCAGCTTGGCGGCATGCAACTGTTCGGCAAGACGTTCGGCGTCATCGGCCTGGGTGGTATCGGGCGGGAGGTGGCGCGGATGGCAAGTGGCCTGGGCATGCGCGTCGCCGCCTGGAACCGCACTGCCGTCCCAGGCGCGAACGCCTCGCTGGAGGAGGTGCTGCAGCATTCCGACATCCTCTGCCTGTGCCTGGCGCTGACGCCGCAGACACGGGGCTTCCTGGACGCCGCCAAGCTCACGGCCACCAAGCCCGGCGTGATTTTCGTCAACACCGCCCGTGCCGACATCGTAGACAACGCGGCACTCGCGGCTTTGTTGCGGAGCGGGCATGTGCGCCATGCGGCCATGGACGTGTTCGCACCCGAACCACCGACGCCGGGCAACCCGTTGCTCGGGCTGCCCAATGTCACGTTGACGGCTCATGCTGGGTTCATGACGCCAGAAGCCACCATGACGATGCTGCGCCGCGCCGTCGACCTGGTGATTGCGGCCGAGGCAAGCCCGTCGCCCTGAGTAATCCACCTGCTGCCAATGGGAGGCCAACCATGTCGGACGCCGCCAGCTACCCGGTCGACCCGGTCAACCGCGTCAAGCGCATGCACCAGCGCGGCGCTTACGACCATGCCACCGTGCACGCGCTGCTGGATGCTGCGGCCTTGTGCCATGTGTCATACGTGGTGGAAGGCCAACCCTACTGCACGCCGACCCTGTTCTGGCGCGAAGGCACCCATCTCTATTGGCATGGCAGCAGCGCCAGCCGGATGCTGCGCAACCTCTCGGACGGCCAGCCGGCCTGCCTGACCGTGACGCACCTGGACAGCCTGGTGCTGGCACGCTGCGGCTTCAATCATTCGGCCGACTACCGGTCCGTCATGGCGTTCGGACAGGCGCGGTTGGTGGCGGCATTGGACGAGAAGCGGCGTGCGCTGGTGATGATGGTCGACCGTTTTTTCCCCGGCCGGACAGCACAGTTGCGGCAGAGCACGGATCAGGAGATCAAGGCCACCGCCGTGGTGGTGATGGAGATTGAACGGGCTTCGGCGAAAATCCGGGCCAAGGGGGTCGGGGACGATGAGGAGGACTATGCCCTGCCGATCTATGCCGAGCGGGTGCCGGTCCATACCGTCATCGGCACGCCGCAGCCCTGTCCGCGGCTGATCGATGGTGTCGAACGGCCAGCCAACCTGGCGAGCTACCGAGCAGACCGGCCCTTGCAGGACGCGCTGCTCGAGGCTTACGCAGCGGCATACCCGCCCGATTAGCGAACACTTAACCTTCCCCCGGCATTCTGTGGCGAGCGCCAGGAGGGTGTCCGATGGATTTGATGGGGGAGGCTTTGGCCCGGCACCGCGCCGGGGCGCTGGCCGAGGCGGAGGAGCTGTATGGGCGCATCCTCGCGGCGCGCCCGGCCGAGCCGGACGTGCTGTCCAATCGCGCCGCGGCCCTGCTCGGGCTTGGGCGGCCCGGCGAAGCGCTCGCCTGTTGCGAAGCCGTGTTGCTGCAGGACCCGGTGCACCAAAACGGCTTGGGCAACCACGGCAACGCGCTGATGGCCTTGGCCCGGCCTGCCGACGCGCTCGCTTCCTATCAGGCGCTGCTCGCGCAGGACAGGTATGCCGCTCACCCATGGAATAGCTGCGGCAACGCGCTTCGCGCGCTCGGCCGGCTGGAGGAAGCGGAGAAACATTACAGCCATGCCATAGCGCTCAATCCAACCTGGTCGCTGGCTCTGATGAACCGCTCCCGCCTGCGGCTGCAGCGCGGCCGCGCCGCTGCAGCGCTGGCGGATGTAAACAAGGTTGCGGCCTTGCAGCCAGCCTCGGCCGAGCTGCATCTCCATCGCGCCGCGACGCTGTTCGCGGTGGGCGAGTGGGCCGAGACCATCGCCGCCTGCGAAGCCGCCCTTGCGCTGGCGCCAAGCTCGCACGTCGCCCTCGCGCAAAAAGCCGACGCGTTGCTGCGGCTGGAGCGATGCGACGAAGCCTTGGCCTGTTACGACCAAGCGCTCGCGCTCGCGCCGCATTATGGCCCGGCCTTGCGCAACCGGGCCGTCGCGCTCCGGCTGAAGGGGGATTTCGCGGCCGCGATGGCTGCGTCCGACTTTGCCTTGTCGCAAGACCCCAGTAACCCGGACGCTGGTTGCACGCGTGCAACGTTGATCGCCGACCAGGGCCGCCACGCAGAGGCCATTGCCGCCTTTGACGCCGTACTCGCTCAACATCCGGCCCACGGACCGAGCTGGTGCAATCGTGGCCAGGTGTTGCGAACGCTTGGTCAGCCGGAGCAGGCCCTGGCCAGCTACCAACGCGCTCTCACCATCGATGCCAGCAACGTGGCAGCCTTGGTGGGCAAGGCGAGTGCGCGGCTCGATATGAAGCAGGCTCTGTCAGCGCTGGCCGGGTTTGACGCCGCTCTTGCGCTGCAGCCGGACAATCTGGACGGCATGATCGGGCGCGGCATCGCCCTGCGCGCATTGCGGCGCTTCGAGGACGCCCTGGCGAGCAACCAGCATGCCCTGGCTTGCTGTCCCGAAAGCGGCTTGGCCGCGATGAACACCGGCGTCGTGCTGCTCGACCTACGGCGGGCGCACGAGGCGCTGCCCTATATCGAGCAGGCTGTCGGGCTGATGCCGCAGGACGTGCTGGCGCAAACCAACCATGCCGTGGCGCTTCATGCGCTGAAAAGGCCATTGCAAGCGCTGGAAGCGTGTGAACGTGCCTTTGCCATCAGCCGCGATGTGGCCGTCGTTTATGCCAACCAGGGCTGCGTCTACGCCGACCTCAATCGCAATGCGGAGGCTCTTGCCAGCTACGCCGAGGCGCTCGCCCGCGACCCGGATTGCACCAATGCGCATTTTGGCATGGCCGTGTGCCACCTACTCAGCGGCAATTTCGCCGATGGTTGGCGCGAATACGAGTGGCGCTGGAAACACAGCGGCACAGAACCGCCTGCGGGCTGCCAACCGCAGTGGCAGGGCGAAGACCTGACTGGAAAGACCATCTTGGTTTTGGCCGAGCAAGGCCTCGGCGACGTTCTGCAGTTCGTGCGTCTGCTGCCGCTGCTGCAGGCCCGTGGCGCCAATGTGATCACCGCGGTGCCGCAACCCCTTCTGCCGCTGATGCCAAAGGCGGTCGAGGGTTTGCAGTTCATCGACGAAAAACAGGCCATGCCGCCCCACGATTGCATGTGCCCGATGCTCAGCCTGCCACTCGGCCTTGGGCTCACTGCTGCGACGATTCCTGCAGAAGTGCCTTATCTCCACGCCGAAGCTGCTTGGTCCGAGCCCTGGTTGGCCCGGCTTGGTCCCAAGACGCGGCTGCGAATCGGCATCGCCTGGTCTGGCAACAAGGGCCACGTGAACGATGCCAATCGCTCGATCCCGCTCGCTCAGTTCGCCACCCTGTTCGACGACCGTTGTGACGTCATAAGCCTGCAACCGGAGGTCCGCCTGGCGGATCAGCCGGCGATGGCGGCCTGGCCAGCATTGCGCGATGTCCGATCCGAGTTGACCAGCTTCGAGGCGACTGCTGGGCTGATGGCGACGCTCGACCTGGTGATTACAGTAGATACCTCCGTGGCGCATCTTGCGGGCGGCCTGGGCCATCCGGTTTGGCTGCTCGTGCCATTTGCGCCCGACTGGC
Organism: uncultured Acetobacteraceae bacterium; assembly: GCA_964246785.1. Classification (GTDB taxonomy): domain Bacteria; phylum Pseudomonadota; class Alphaproteobacteria; order Acetobacterales; family Acetobacteraceae; genus LMUY01. The sequence continues at coordinate 13,906 of CAXTRX010000048.1, forward strand.
GGTGGCTGATGGATCGCAGCGACACGCCCTGGTATCCCACCGCGCGGCTTTGGCGACAGACCGAGCTTGGCAACTGGAACGGTGTTTTCGCGCAGATACGCCAGGACATTAACGGTTTGATCACTTCTGCCGCTTACGACAGGGCCTTCGGAGGCGAAGGGTCAGACCACCATGCCGTTGCAGCGTCGGGTTAGGGGAGCCTGCGAGCCCCACGAAGCAGGTTTGCGGAGGCGACCGAGCACCGAAGGTAATTTGCCATGGAGGGCATGACCATCCTGGCCCCCTCGCGGGCGCCAGCCTTGATGCAGGAGCTGCCGCCGCTCACAACGCGCCAGCCGGATGCGGCCGCGCTCGCTGGCATCATCGCCAATCGCTTATGTCTCGGCCGCACGGACCATGTGCTCGACCTGCACTGCGGCGCCGGCATTGTTTCTGCAGCGCTTTGCCATGGCGTGGGCGCCATCATGGGTGTTGATCGATCGGTGCACCATGTGGCGGCCGCTCAATCCCGTTGGGCCCGCTCGCGCTGCCGTTTTGCCGCGGCAAGCCCCCCCGGCTTTACGGCCACTGCTGCCACACCGTGGCGGTACACCGCGTCCGTCTGGTACGGCTGTTTCTCGCACTGGTCAGATGGTGAGATCCTCGCCACGCTACGGGCGCTCAATGTCCGTTTCCGGCGCTTACGAAGCGTGCTCCTTGCTGAGCTTGATCTCGATGAGACGGGTCCTGCAGCAATATTCGGACCGCGTAGCCACGCGCAACTCGCCACCCTTGCCGTAAGGAGCGGCTGGTGGGTTGATCGGGCGAGCGCCGTGGATGCCGCGCAGGACCGGGGCCGCTTCGCGCTGCTGCGGGTTCGCGCGGGGGCCGAGGCTTGATAGGCAAGCCAGGGCCCGCTCAACTCTCAGGCTAGACCCGTATCCACTGACGTGTTTGCTCGGTTTTGGCGCGCAGTTTCATCAGCCCAAACGAAGAGTGTCGGGCTGATACTGATCTAGGTGCTTCGGCAGGCGATCAGGTCAACCTCCAAGATGCCGCCTCTGGCCAATGCCGTCACGCCCACCGTGGTTCGGGCGGGCAGCCGTTCGGGCGCGAAATAGCCGCTGTAGAGGGCGTTGAACACTGCATAATCGCCAGCAAAATCGGTCAGGAACACGCGCACACAGACCACATCCGACAGCGAAGCGCCGGCGCCCGCGAGCACGCGCCGCAGGTTGTCGAACACCTTGTGTGTTTGCGCCTCGATCCCCGCGGGCAGCGGCAGGCTATCATCGTCCGGGTCGGTGGCGAGTTGCCCGGTCACAAACAGCCAGCCGTCTTTCTCGACAACGTGGCTGTACGGCCCGACCGGCTTGGGCGCGCCGGAAATCAGGTGGTAGATGGCATCGGGCATAGCTGGCTCCTGCAACCCTTGAGCACGTGCGGGGGAAACATCGCACCTCTACGCCGCGCGACGCCCCGCGATCCAAACTGTTTGTAGCGCCAAGTCAGCATCGAGATGAACCATGTCGGCGCGGGTGCCGGCTGCGATGCGGCCTCGCCGCCGGTCCAAGCCGAGGAACTCGGCTGGAAAGCGGCTGGCCATCTGCAAGGCCTCATCCAGCGACACGCCAAGCTGTGCCACTGCGTAGAGCAGCGCCGCGTGCATCGTCAGGTCGGACCCGGCGAGCGTGCCGTCATCCAGCCGCAGCGCGCCATCGCGGCGGCTGACCCGGCGTCCATACAATCGGAAATCATCTTGCGGGTGGCCGGCAGGGGGCATGGCGTCGCTGACCAGGAATAGCCGGCCAGGCCCACGCTTGGCCCGAAGCGCCGCCGCCAGCGTGGCCGGGTGGACATGGTGGCCATCGGCAATAACCCCGCCCCAGAGGCCACCATGCTGCAGCGCGGCCCCGACCAGCCCGGGCGCGCGGGATTGCATCTGGGACATCGCGTTGAACAGGTGCGTGACACCCGTGGCACCGGCGTCCGCCGCCGCCATCGTAACCTCGTAGCTGGCCGCGCTATGGCCGAGACTGACGATGACGCCGCCTTGCACCATCCGCCGGATAAGGCTTGGGGATGCGCTTTCGGGAGCAACTGTGACCAGCACCGTCTCGATGCCGCTGGCGAGGATGGCGTCGACATCGGCCTCCGTCATCGTCCGGATCCACGCCGGGTCGTGCACGCCGGGGCGGGCAGGGGAGATAAAAGGGCCCTCCAAATGCAGCCCGGCGATGCCCGGCGTGTTTGCGGCGAGGGCGCTGCGCACGGTGGCAATGGCGTGTTGCAGGCCGGCTGGATGGTCGGTGATGAAAGTCGGCAAGAGCGCCGTGGTGCCGCCGCTGCGTGCATGCGCCGTGGCCATCTGGGCCAGGGTTTCGCCATCGGGCGTGGCATTGAACAGCACGCCACCGCCGCCGTTCACCTGCGCATCGACAAATCCTGGCACGAGCAACCCGCCGGGCAAGGCTTCGCGGGCGATATCGGCCGGCAACTCCGTGATCGCGGGCAAGCCTGCCACGTCACCGTTTTTAACCACCACGGCCCGGTGGTCGAGCCACTGCGTGCCCGTGAAGATGCGCGCGCCGGTGAGAGCGAAGCGGCCGGTCACAGCGTCGCCGTGACTTTGTGCAGATGGGACGGCCGGTCGGGGTCATGCCCGCGCCTCCGGGCCAGGGCTTCCGCAAAGCCATAGAAGGCGAGCAGCATGACCAAGGGATCGAGCAGCGCATGCTGGCTTGGCGTGAACGGCAAGCGCGCTGGGCCAGTGCCGCCTGGTTCGCAGGTGAACACAGCGCCGCCCAACGCCGTCAGCCGGGCGACAGCCGCGCCCATTGAGGCAAAGGCTGCGTCCGCCGGGCGAAACGCCAGCACGGGAAAGCCGTCCCGCAGCAACTGCAGCGGACCGTGCATGACTTCGGCGCCAGAGCAGGCTTCGGCGTGCAAGACCGAGGTCTCTTTCAGCTTCAAGGCCGCCTCCATGGCCACCGGCAGAGCGGGCCCGCGAGCAATGACATAGGCGGAGTTCGCGGCGGCGAAGGCGGGCAGGGCGGCGCGCCAATCCGCATCCAGAGCGCTCCGCAGCGCACCCGGCAGGGTGTGCAGCGCGGCCGCAAGGGCGGCATCGCCGGCTATTTCGGCGACCAAGGCAGCCAGCAATGCGGCAGCCGTGATGCAGCTCTTGGTGGCGGCCACGCTGTGTTCGGCGCCGGCATGCAACCGCAGCGTGATGTCGGCCTGGGCAGCCAGTGGGCAAGCAGCGTCGTTCACGATGGCCACCGCGAGCGCACCGGCCGCGCGGGCGGCCGCTTGCAGCGCGATGATGTCTGGGCTCGCGCCCGACTGCGAGACCGACACCATGAGGCATCCCCGCAGCCGCAGGGGAGCGCTGTAGAGCGACGCGATCGAGGGGCCGATCGAGGCGACGGGCAGCCCGGCCAGGATGTGCAGCAAGTAGGCGAAGTAGCCGGCCGCATGGTCCGACGAGCCGCGCGCGCAGGTGACCACTACCGGCGGCAGTTCCGCGCGCAGCCGCACGCCGAGGCGCCGCACCGCGTGCTGTTCGCGCTGGAGGCAGCGGGCCACCGCGTCGGGAGTCTCGGCGAGTTCCGCCGCCATCGCGGTCGTGCCGCGGTTCAAGGCGCCTGGGCCCGCCGCGCCGCTGCCCGGTACACGCCCAGGATGCGCACTTCGCGGGAGAAGAACTCGAGTTCTTCCAGCGCTCGCCGCAGCGATGGCTGCTCCGGATGGCCATCCACGTCGCACAGGAACTGGGTGGCGGTGAACTCGCCGGCCAGCATGTAGCTCTCCAGCTTGGTCATGTTCACGCCGTTGGTCGCGAACCCGCCCAGCGCCTTGAACAACGCAGCGGGCACGTTGCGGACGTGAAAAATGAACGTGGTCATGGTCCCTGGAGCGTCCGCGGGCGGCGCATCAGGCTGGCGGGCGGCGATGTAGAACCGCGTGATGTTGTAGGAGGCGTCCTCCACGTGGCTACGCAACACGTCCAAGCCGTAAAGCTCGGCGGCAAGGTTGGAGGCGATGGCGGCATCGGCCGGATTGGCCCATTGCGCAACCAATTGAGCAGCCCCGGCGGTATCGGCCTCCACCACTGCCTCCACGCCCAACTCGCGGATCAGGTGGCGCACCTGCCCGAGCGCCACGGCATGGGAATGGACCCGGCGGATGCCGCCCACCGTGGCACCGGGCGGGCCGAGCAGGCAGTGCTCCACCGGCTGGAAATGTTCACCGACGATGTGCAGGCCGCTGCCGGGCAGCAGCGAGTGGATGTCTGGCACGCGGCCGGCAAGGCTGTTTTCGCACGGCAACATCGCCAGGTCCGCGACGCCCAGGCGTACGGCGTCAATGGTGGCCTCGAAGGTATCGCAAGGCAGGGTCGGGTGGCCAGGTAGTGCCGAGCGGCAGGCCAGGTCGGAATAGGCCCCCGGTTTGCCTTGGAACGAGACGGTCATGTAGGGGGTTCCGTAAGGAGGGCGCGGGCGCGGGCGAGGTCGGCTGGCGTATCGACGCCGAACGGGCCGTGGTCCATGCGGGCGCAGGCGATGCGCATGCCGGCTTCCAGGGCGCGGAGCTGTTCCAGGCTTTCGCGCTGCTCGAGCGGGCTGGGCGGCAGGGCGACGAAGCGGGCCAAGGCGGCGCGGCGGAACGCGTAAAGGCCGATATGGTGCCAGAGCGGGCCCTCGCCGGAAGGCACCGGGGCGCGGGAGAAGTACAGCGCTGGCGCCACCGTCTGCCCTGGCCGGAAGGCGCAGGCGGCCTTCACGAAGGAGGGGCTGGCAGCTTCCTCAGGCCCCGCGATGGGCACGACGAGGGTGCCGATGTCGACCGCTGGGTCGGACAAGGGTGCGAGAATGGCGCGGATTGCAGCCGGGTCAAGCGTGGGCGTGTCGCCTTGGACGTTGACGATCACGTCGTGTTCCGCCGCCGGGTCGAGCCGTTGCAGGGCGGCGTGGACCCTGTCGGACCCCGAGGGCAGCGCCGGGTCGGTGAGCACGGCGCGGCCGCCGGCGCGGGTTACGGCGTCGGCAATCTCGGGCTCGCCACAGGCGACGGCGACTGGGCCAATCCCCGCCGCCTCGGCCCGGCGCAGCACGTGCACCACCATGGGCAGGCCGGCGATGTCGGCCAGCGGTTTGCCGGGCAGCCGGCTGGAGGCCATGCGGGCGGGAATGATGACGATTGGGCGCAAGTGGGTCGGAACTCGGCTGCAAGGGGCGTGTTGGCAAGCGGCGCAGCGCAGCTTAGGTTTGCAACTGGCGCCGTGCAAACAGCGTGGAGCACGGGCAGCATGGTTCGGAGTGGGATGGTGGCAGCGGTTGGTGCAGGTTTGCTGCTTGGCGCCGCTGTGTCGCCCTGGTTTGGGGCTCGGGCGCAAACCTCGGTGTCGCCGAGCGCGCAGGGTCCCGGCGTGGTGACTGGGCAGCAGAACAATCAGCCCTCGATCAACCAGAATCAAACGCAGCAGCAGACCGACATGTCGCAGCAGCCGCCTGAGGCGCATGTCCTGCCGCCGACCAATGGCTCGCAGAGCCAGCCCAATCCTCAGCCGACGTTCTCGCGATAGACCCGGTCGCCCCGATAGATTGGCCGGCTCTCATTGCCGTGGCCCATGCGGCGGCGGATGCGGCCGGGGCGGCGATCCGCCCGTGGTTTCGTGCCGGGCTTGGGGCCGAGCGCAAGGACGATGACAGCCCGGTGACCGTTGCCGACCGGGCGGCCGAAGCGGCCATGCGCACCGTCCTGGCCGGACGGTTTCCTGATCACGGCATTCTGGGCGAAGAGGCGGGCGAGGAGCGTGCCGGTGCGCGTTACCGCTGGGTCATTGATCCGATTGATGGCACCCGCGCGTTCCTGACCGGGCGCCCCAGCTTCGGCACGCTGGTGGCGTTGCTCGATGGTGACACCCCGGTGCTGGGACTGATCGACCAGCCGATCACCGGCGAGCGTTGGCTTGGCGTGGCGGGGCAGCCGACGCAGTTCACCGGCCCTTGGGCGGGAACAGCGGGAGCCCGGGCGTGCGCCACGCTGTCGGAGGCAGAGCTGAGCTGCACCTCGCCCGCCATCTTCACGCCGGAGCGGGCGCCGGGTTGGGAACGGCTCTCCGCCAGTGTCCGCCGCGTGACCTGGGGTGGGGATTGCTATGCCTTTGGGTTGCTGGCCCTGGGGCAGATCGATGTGATCGCCGAGGCCACCCTGAAGCTGTGGGACTGGGCGGCGCTGGTTCCAGTAATCGAAGGTGCCGGCGGCCGCGTGACGGACTGGCGCGGCAATCGATTGCACCCGGAGAGTGATGGCACGGTGCTGGCTGTGGGCGACCCGGCGCTGCTGCCGTTTGCCGTGCAGTGTTTGGGGGAATGATGCGCGCCATGCTTTGCCTGATGCTGGTGTTGGCGGCGCTGCCGGCCCGGGCGCAGCCAACCTATGCGCTGTCGCTGAGCAATGGCGTGACGCTGCCGCCTGATTTCAGCCACTTTCCAGCCGCCAATCCGGACGCACCGAAAGGTGGCAGCGTGGCGCTGGCGGCGGTGGGCAGCTTCGATAGCCTCAACCCGTTCATCGTGCGCGGTTCGGCCGCGACGGGGCTGGGCCAGGTCTGGAGCACGCTGATGGCGTCCAACCCGGACGAGGCCGCCACCGCCTATGCCGAGCTGGCGCAAAGCGTGGACGTGGCCGCGGACCACTTGTCGGTGACCTATGTGCTGCGCCCGGAAGCGCGGTTCAGCGACGGCACGCCGGTGCTGGCGTCCGACGTGGTGTGGTCGTTCGACACGCTGCGGGACAAGGGAAGGCCGAACTATCGCACCTATTGGGCCGACGTGTCGGAAGCGGTAGCGACCGAGGCTCGCACCGTGGTGTTCCACTTCAAGACCGCCGACAATCATGAGCTGCCGCAAATCCTCAGTGAGATCCCGGTGCTGCCCGAGCATTGGTGGCAAGGCCGCGATTTCACCGCACCGCTGCAGGACCCGCCAGTCGGCAGCGGCCCCTACCAGATTGACCACGTCGATTTCGGTCGCACGATTTCCTATCGGCGGGTGCCGAACTGGTGGGCGGTGAATTTGCCGACGGCGCGCGGCTTGTACAACTTCGACACCATCCGCTACGAGTATTTCCGCGACCCGACGGTGGCGTTCGAGGCGTTCAAGGCCGGGCAGGTGGA
>CAXTRX010000049.1:0-1157 GCA_964246785.1 uncultured Acetobacteraceae bacterium
GGGGTCCGCGCGGGGGGCCAGCGCGGGCGGGCGGCTGGTGGAGGCGGTCGAGCGTGCTGGCGGCACCCACATCACGCTCAATCTCGCCTCCAAGAACCCGATGCGGATCTACCAGAACGCGGCCAAGCTGGCATTCCTGATCCGCGCCGCCGACGTGGACATCGTGCATGCCCGTTCGCGCGCGCCGGCCTGGTCCGCCTGGCTGGCTTGCCGCCGCACCGGCGCCCGCCTGGTCACCACCTGGCATGGCGTTTATAAGGAAAACGCGCCGGGCAAGCGCCGCTACAACGCCATCATGGCGCGTGGCGAACGCATCATCGCCATCAGCCAATTCGTCGCCGCCAAGCTCAAGGCCCGCCATCACGTCGACCCGCTCCTATTGCGCGTCATCCCGCGCGGCGTCGATCCGGCGGTGTTCGACCCCGCATCCGTGTCGCCCGACCGCCTGCTGCGCCTCGCCGAGGCCTGGCGGCTGCCTGAGGGCGCCACCACCATCGTGCTGCCCGCCCGGCTGACCCGCTGGAAGGGCCACTTGGTGATGCTGGACGCCCTGGCCCGGCTGCAACGCCCCGACATCTGCCTGGTGCTGGTCGGCGCCGATCAGGGCCGCAAGAAGTTCAAACGCGAGTTGCTGGATCGCCTGGTGATGTTGCGCCTGTCCGAGCAGGTCCGCATCGCCGGGTACTGTGACGACATGCCGGCGGCTTTGCTGCTGGCCGACATCGTGGCCAATCCCTCGGTCGAGCCCGAGCCGTTCGGCCGAACGGTGATCGAGGCGCAGGCAATGGGCCGCCCCGTGGTCGTGAGCGACGCCGGCGGCACCGCCGAAACTGTCGACCATGGCGTGACCGGCTGGCGCGTGCGCCCGAACGACCCGGCCGCCCTCGCCGCTGCCATCGCGGAGGTGTTGCGCTTGTCGCCTGCCGAGCGCGCCGCGTTGGGCGCCCGTGCGCGTGACAGTGTGTGCACCAACTACACGACCGCCAAGATGCAGCAGGCCACGCTGGATGTGTATCGCGAGCTGATGGCGCAGCCTGCGAAATGGCGCTGGGCTGGGTTTAGCTGGCGCCGCCCCATGCTGGCGCAAGCGCGCGGGCGATAGGCGCTGCCTGCTTCCTTGCCCTCTCCCTCTGGGAGAGGGTCGGGGTGAGGGGCCA
>CAXTRX010000049.1:1167-20774 GCA_964246785.1 uncultured Acetobacteraceae bacterium
GCTCGGGGGGCGGCGTGCTCCGTCCCCCGCCCCGGGGGGTTGGGGGGGGGGGGGCGGGGCCAACTGTGCGGAACCGGCTCCAGCCGCCAGCACATCGGCGGTCCGGTCGCGCAACACGGCGCGAAAGCAACGGCCGCTCACAGTGTGCAACCGCATTGCGACTATAGGATCGCAGGCCCGGCCGCCCGCAACTCGGTGGTGTCCGGCCGGATGCCGCGCCACCAGGCAAAGGTTTCCGCGGCTTGTTCCACCAGCATCCCCCAACCATCGGCCAAGCGCTGCACCCCCGCGACTCGCGCCGCCGCCAGAAAGGGGGTCAGCCCGCGCCCGTAGGTCAGATCATAGGCAAGGCAATCCGCCGCAAAGCAGCCCGGCGGCAATGCGACCGCCTCGCCATGCAGGCTGGAGGAGGTGGCGTTGAACACGACGTTGAAGGCCGCTTCGTCCTGCAACGCCGCTGGGCTGAGCGCCGCCACCGGGCCAAAAACGGCCATTTGCTCCACCAACCCGGCGGCGCGCGCGGCGTTGCGATTGGCCACCACCAAGCGAGCCGGCGCTTGCTCCAGCAAGGCCGGCAATACCCCGCGTGCCGCCCCGCCAGCACCCAGCACCAGCACGCGGCGGCCGCCGAGACTTACCCGCAAATTGCCGGTTACGTCCCGCACCAGGCCCAGCCCGTCAAAGTTCTCGCCCACCACATGCTCACCCACGAAGGCCAGAGCATTCACCGCACCCGCCGCCGCCGCCCGCGGCCGCTGCTCGGTGGCGAAGGCAAAGGCGTCCAGCTTGAACGGCGTGGTCACGTTCATGCCGCGCCCGCCTTGTTGGCGGAACGCCTCAGCCGCCGCCGCGAAGCCATCCGATGGCGCCTCAATGGCATGATAACGAAGCTCATGACCGGTTTGGGCGGCGAAGGCAGTATGGATCGCCGGCGAGCGGGAATGGCCGATCGGGTTACCGATGACGGCGTAACGGTCCGTCATGGCGGGCTGCGCTGCTCGGCGGCGTGCGCTGCGGCCAACGCGGCCATGCTCGGGAAGCGGAAGTCATAGCGGGCGTCATCGGCCCGCAGGTTGACGCCGCCGGGTCGCCCCTCGCGCCGGTCGATCCAGGCGGAGGCGAGGCCGAGCTGCTTTGCCGGGCCATGGTCGTGGAACAGGCTTTGCGCGGTGTGCAGGATGTCGCCGGGGGCAAAGCCGCGTTCGGCCAGGTGGCTGAGCAGGTAGTGGAAATTGGCCAGGTCCGGCTTGTAGGAGCCGATGTCCTGCGCGGTGTAGACGGCGTCGAACGTCACGCCCAAGCGCTGCTGGCTATGGGCGAAACTCGCGCGGTCCACGTTGGACAGAACAACGAGGCGATAGTGCTGCTGCAAATACCGCAGCGCCGCCGGCGAGTCCGGGAAGGCCGGCCAATTCGGTATGGAGGCGCCAAAACTGGCATGGGCGGCGTCCGGCAGGGTCACGCCGAGGGTTGCGGCGAGGCGGGCGTGGGCGGCGGCGAGCACGTCCGGGTAGAGCATGGCGGGGGTTTGCCGCTCCTGCTCGCCCTGCAGCTCGGCAAATTGGCTCAGCACCGCATCGCGTGGCGGCGGGGCCGGAGCTTGGGCGAGCAATGGCTGCAGCGCTGCCCAGATGCCGCTCTCCCAGTCGATCAGGGTGCCATAGCAATCGAAGGTCAGGACGCGGAAATCGGTCAGGTTCATGCTGGCTCACCTCTGCCGGTGCACCCCCGCAGCAGACCGGCCAGCAGGCGGGCTCGCGGCACGATGCTGTCGATCAGGATGTGTTCTTCCAGCGTGTGCATCAGCGCCCCGGCGATGCCGAGCCCGTCCAGCGTGGGCACCCCCATCGCGCCGGTGAAGTTGCCGTCCGAACCGCCGCCGGCGCTTTGTGCGGTGATGTCGAAACCCGAGTTCTTGGCGATGGTCCGGGCCAGCTTATACAGGGCAAGGCCGGGCGGATCCGGCTCCCACACCGGCCGGGTCACGCCGCGGGCTACGCTGAACTGGACGCCGGGCACGCTGGGTTGCAGCGCCAGCATGCGGGCCACGCCGGCGTCAAGGTCGGGCTGGCGCTTGGCCATGGTGAGCGCCTCGGCGTCGCAATGGGTGGCAACGCAATTGACCCACTGGCCGCCGTTGATCACGCCAACGGAGAACGTGCAATCCTCGGTTGTCATCGCCTCGATCGCCAAGACCTGGCGGCACATCTCGCTGATGGCGCTGCGGCCTTCGCTCAGCCGCGCGCCGGCATGGCTGGGGCGGCCGGTGGCGCGCAGGTTAAAGCGCGCGATGGCGTAGCGGCCGGTCACCACGCCGCCATCCGGGCGTGCGGGCTCCGGCACTAGCACCACGGCATTGCGGGCGGCCTCGGCCTCAATCAGGTCCCGGGTGGAGGGGCTGCCGATTTCCTCGTCGCAGGTCAGCAGCATGGTAAGCGGCAAGGGAGTGGCGAGCTTGGCCCGTTGCAACTGGCGGATGGCTTCGAAGGCGAGGTAGGTGCCGCCCTTCATGTCGCAGATGCCGGGCCCAAAGACCCGGTCGCCCTCGCGCCGGATCGGCAATTGGGCGAGCGTGCCGATCGGGTGGACGGTGTCGAGATGGGCCAGCACCAACAGGCCCGGCGTGCCCGGCGGCGTGGCGTGGGGGAAACGGGCGCGAACGCAGTCGCCGAGACCCATGCGGCCGGGAATCCGCTCGACGACGGCGCCCATGAGCGCCAGTTCGCGGCCGGCGAGATCCATCATGCGGTTCACCGCCGCCGGGTCCCAAGTGGGGCTTTCGCAAGCGACCCAGCGGGTGAGACCTTCGAGGATGTCGGATGGCTCGAATGGGAGGTCCATGGTGTCTCCTGGTGTGCGCTACGGCAGCGGGACGTCCGGGTCGTGGGGAATGCTGCCACGGGCGAACAGGCGAGTGTAATGGCCCATCTTGCGTCCCTCGCGTGCCTCCGCCTTGCCATAGAGGTGCGGGATCACGCCCGGCGCCGCCAGCAGGGCCGGCCATTGCGCCATCTCGTCTGGGCCGACGATGTTCTTCATGATCGCGTCGGAATGGCGGACGGCGCTGGGCAGCGGCAGCCCGGCAACGGCGCGGATATGCAGCTCGAACTGGCTGGCGGGGCAGGCGTCCAGCGTCCAATGGCCGGAATTATGCGGACGGGGCGCAATCTCGTTGGCCAGCACGCTGCCATCGGGCAGCACAAACATTTCCACCGCCAGCACGCCCACCAGATCAAGCGCCGCGGCAACCTGCAGGGCCATGGCCTCGGCGTGGGCGGCCACCGCCGGCGGGATGCGGGCTGGCGCGATCGTCACGTCCAGGATGCCGTTGCGGTGGCGGTTCTCCACCGGAGGGAAGGCGGTCGCTTTGCCGTCCAGCCCGCGGGCCACCACCACGCTGATCTCTCGCTCGAAGGCAACCAAGGCCTCCAGGATGAGCGGCTTGGGCTGCAGCTCCTCCCACTGATCGTTCAAACCGTTCATGCTGCGGATCAGGGCCTGGCCCTTGCCGTCGTAGCCGCCGCGGGTGGTCTTCAGCACGCCCGGCAGCCCGATGCGTGCCAGGGCGGCGTGCAAGTGCGCGCGGTTGTCCACAGCGGTCCAGCGCGCGGTGGGGGCACCCGCCTCATGGAGAAAGGTCTTCTCCAGCACCCGGTCCTGGCTGATGCGCAGCACGGCAGGGGATGGCCGCACCGGGCGGATGGACGCGAGCAGGTCGAGCCCTGCGGCGCTGACGTTTTCGAACTCGAAGGTGATCACATCGACGGATTGGGCGAAACGGCGCAGCAACGCGGCGTCCTCGTAGTCGCCGACGAAGCTGCGGGCAGCGACTAGGCCGGCCGGGCTGTCGGTTTCGGGCGTGAGGATGTGGCAGCGGTAGCCCAGCCGGGCGGCTGCCATGGCGGAAAACCGGCCGAGCTGCCCGCCGCCGACAATGCCGATGACCGCATTGGGCGGCAGCGGTCCGGCTGGGCTCACCCGGCAGGGTCGCGCGGGTGGGTGGCGACAGCAGCGGTTTGCGCCCCCCGGTGCGCGGCGAGCCGCTCGGCCAGCGCCGGGTCGGACAAAGCGAGGATGGCGGCGGCGAGCAAAGCGCTGTTGACCGCTCCCGCTTTGCCGATGGCCAAGGTGCCGACGGGGACTCCGGCCGGCATCTGCACAATGGAAAGCAGGCTGTCCATGCCTTTGAGCATGTGGCTTTCGACCGGCACGCCAAGCACGGGCAAAGTGGTCCAGGCCGCGCACATGCCGGGCAGATGAGCCGCGCCACCGGCACCGGCGATGATCACCTTGAGCCCGCGCCCAACCGCTGTCTTGGCGTAATCGGCCAGGCGGTCTGGCGTGCGATGGGCGGAGACGATGCAGGTCTCAACGGTCACGTCCAGGCTGCGCAGCGTATCGGCGGCGTGGCGCATGGTCTCCCAGTCGGACTGGCTGCCCATGATGATGCCGATGGCTGGGTTCAAGCGATGTTGTCCGGGATCAGCCGGCTCTCGAGCCAGGCCACCTCGTCTTTGAGCAGCAACTTGCGCTTTTTCAGCCGTTGCAATTGCAGTTGGTCGATCGGCTGGTCGGAGAGGCGGGCGATGACGGTATCGAGGTCGCGATGCTCGCTGCGGAGTTCATGCAGCTTGCGCAGGAGGGAATCCCGATCGATCACCATGTCGGGGCTCTAGCATGATCGTTGGCGAGGAACAAAGGGATGGTGCTGAGCGCTGCTTGAGCCGGGCGGCATTGGCAGAACCCTCACGCCACCTTCTAGGAACGCGGATAGCACACGCGTGGGTATGCAACATATCCTCGCACTGCGTTGCCGCTTTAGGTTAGGCTGATCGCTGGCGCTTCTGCGCCGTCACGGCCCACAGCGTTATGGAGGACTCATGAGCCTGCAGTATCGCATCGACAGCCTGAAAAGCCGGCATCAAGTGCTGGAAGCACAGCTTGCCGAGGAAGATCATCGGCCACGCCCCGACGAGGCCCAGCTTGCGCGTTTGAAGGGCGAGAAATTACGACTCAAAGACGAAATGGAGCGACTCAGCCAAAAAGACTAAGCGCCAAGGGCGCGGCGACTGCCGCGCCCAAGCTGCTGGCCGACCGGTCGCAGTGCGCTTCGCCGCCGCACCACTAGGCCGCTTCGTCGGCCTCCATCCGGATGGGCATCGGAACTTGCTTGCCCTCACGGATCAAACGGTCATTGGCCGCACCAACCATGGCGTTGAGGTCGGTCTGGCTGCACAGGCCGAGGATGACCGGGTCGCGTGGCTTGATGTTGGTGCTGTTCCAGTGGCTACGCTCGCGCACCTTTTGGATGGTGTCCTTGGTCGTGCCAAGCAGCTTCACCACCTGAGCCTCTGACAGTTGCGGGAAGTTGCGCAGCACGAAAGCGATCGCATCCGGCCGGTCGTTGCGCTTGGCAACGGGCGTGTAGCGCGCGCCCCGGGACTTCTTCGGCAGCGGGTTGGCCGGGGGAAGCAGCTTAAGCCGCTGCGTATCGTCGGCCTCGCAACGGGCGATTTCCCCGGCCGTGACCTGGTGGTTGGCCACCGGGTCGTAGCCGACGATACCCTGCGCGACCTCGCCGTCGGCGATGGCCTGAACCTCGAGCGGGTGCATACCGCAGAACTCGGCAATTTGAGTAAACGTCAGCGACGTTTTCTCGATCAGCCACACGGCCGTGGCTTTGGGCATTAGCGGGAGACTCATTTGCGCGTTCTCCGGCCGCCGCGCTGCCGATCCCCCGAGGGAGGCGCGCCCGCAGGCCATTTATATGCCAGAGATATGGGACGCGGCCGGCTTGTCGGTCAAGGGTGGGCGCGGCACATTCGGCGCACAACAACGGAAGGTATAACCGCTATGTGGGAGGAAGAGGTCCCAGCGCCGCCGCGGCGAGTTCCGCTGCTTGCGCTTGACCCGATGGGAGTGAAGGAATTGCACGCGTACGTGGCAGAGTTGCAGGCCGAAATCGCGCGCGCTGAAGTGGCAATTGCTCGTAAGCAAGACCATCGCGGCGCCGCAGAGCGGTTTTTCCGCACCTAGGGTTGATTAACGCTGGGCTGTGGCGCAAAGCCCAAGTTCAACCAAAAGAGGGGGCGAGCAACACGCGCCCCCTCCCATTGCATCAGACGATAGCGGCAGTTGAGGAACCGTTAGGCTGCCTGTGCCGCAGACGTTGTGCTATCGTTGGCGATAACCGTCGGCTGTGCCGCGACACCGCTGCCGATGCTGATGCGGCGAGGCTTGAGTGCCTCTGGCACCACGCGCTTCAACGTCACGTGCAGCAGGCCATGCTGCAGGTCGGCCCCATCGACGACAATGTGGTCGGCCAAGGCGAACCGGCGCTCGAACGCCCGCCCAGCAATGCCCCGATAGAGCAACTCGCCGCCGGCTTCGTTGCTGAGCTTGCCAGCAACAATGAGCTGGTTGTCACGCACGACTAACTCGATGTCGTTCTCACTGAACCCGGCGACAGCCATGGTCAGCCGATAAGTATCGTCGCCAGTCTTTGCGATATTGTAGGGAGGATAGGTTGGTGCACTGCTCGCCTCTTGCGCCGTATCCATCAGTGTGGCCAGGCGGTCAAAGCCGATTGCAGTGCGGAACAGGGGTGCGAAATCAAACGTCATAACAAACCTCCTAAGAAGCAAGGTCGTGATGGAAGGTCGCCCCACAGGAGCCGACCCGCTGTAGGCCCCGCGACCCCAATTGGGCATCGCGAACAGAGCTCACATACGCCAAGTCCACCGATTTTTCAAGGGCTGCGACGCACCGCATGTCCCTGAAATTGCTACTTACGGCTGCCGATGCCAGCAAACCGCTTGTTGAACTTCGCCACTTGGCCGCCGGTATCCATAATGCGCTGCACGCCCGTCCATGCCGGATGCGATTTCGGGTCGATGTCCAGGCGCAGCGTGTCGCCAGCTTTGCCCATGGTTGAGCGGGTGGTGAACTCGGTGCCGTCTGTCATGATGATCTTGACGTCGTGATAGTCGGGGTGAATGCCTGCCTTCATTGCCGCTCTCCCAAATAAGTGGTCCCGCCGATACCGACCGTCCGGACAGGCGCCGGGTTGTACGGCGGCCACCCGCCCGGGGCAAGTTCGCCGCTCAGCTTCTTGCGGCGCGACGGGCCGCGGCCTTTTGCGCTTGCTCGGCGAAACTGGCGTCCACCACCTTCTTCTGCTGCGGGGTCAGCGTGTTGTAAAAGGTCGTGAAGGCGCTGGTAAGCTGCTGCATGTTCTGCGCGTGGGTTTGCGCCACCTCGCTGTAGGCCTGCATGCGATCGACCGCGGATGCAGTCGAGGGCAGGGCGGCACCCCGGCCGGTGACGCCATCGATCTCGGCTGCATTGTGCCGCATCACATCGGCAAAGTCGTCGAAGCTTTTCTGCTCGTCCGGCGTGATCTTGATCTCGGTGCGCAACCGGGAGATGCGCTGTTCGACCATGGCGTTGCGCTTCTGTGCGGCCGGTGTGGTGGTTGCGGGCGCGTTCGGCTGGGTGAGGGCGGTTTGAGGTGCTTGGGCAGACGCTGCGGCGGGCGCGGCCAGCAGCGCGCCGACCAGCAGCAGAGCCGGGCCAGTTGAACAGCGATCGAACATAGCAAGTGTCTCCCAAGGTGTGCCAAGAGCCGCTGATACGCACTCCGGTAGAAGCGGGTTGCTACGCCG
The DNA here is from genome assembly GCA_964246785.1 of uncultured Acetobacteraceae bacterium. Classification (GTDB taxonomy): domain Bacteria; phylum Pseudomonadota; class Alphaproteobacteria; order Acetobacterales; family Acetobacteraceae; genus LMUY01. The sequence goes on from CAXTRX010000049.1 coordinate 8,832, forward strand.
CGATGGCGACCGGCATGTGGCAATCATGTTGCATCATGTTACCATGAGCCGGTCGCATGATGCTAACGGCTGTTGTGTTCCGCTGAACCGGAGGCCGCCTTGGCCGGTGCAATCCTTTCCATCCAGTCTGCCGTCGCCTACGGCCATGTCGGCAACAGCGCCGCCACGTTCCCGTTGCAGCGGTTGGGCATGGAGGTTTGGCCGGTCAACACCGTCCAGTTCTCCAACCATCCAGGCTACGGTGCGCGGACCGGGCAGGTGTTTACCGGCGCGCAGGTCAGGGACGTGGTGGACGGCATCGCTGCGCGTGGCGTGCTAGGCGGCTGCCAGGCGGTGCTGAGCGGCTACCTGGGCAACGCGGCGGTAGCGGACGCCGTGCTTCATGCCGTGAGCTGCGCCCGGGCCGCCAATCCGGACGCGCTGTATTGCTGCGACCCGGTGATCGGCGATACCGGCCCCGGCATCTATGTAGAGCCTGCCATACCCGCCTTGCTGCGGGACCGTTGCCTGCCTGTCGCAGACCTGGCCACTCCGAACCAGTTTGAACTGGAACAGCTCACCGGCCGGGTGGTCACCACACTGGCGGCCGCCCAAGACGCGACTGCCGCCCTGCGCACCACCATGCGGCCCGGCGCCTGCGTGCTGGTCACCAGCTTGCGGGTGGCTGATACCCCCGGCGATGCCATCGACCTGCTGGCGCAGGATGATACCGGGTGTTGGCGGTTGCGCACACCGTTGCTGCAGTCCGCCGCCAACGGCGCAGGAGACACGATCGCAGCACTATTCCTGCTGCATCGCCTGCGCAGTGGCAAGACCGCACACGCCCTGGAGGAAGCCGCCAGCGCCGTGTTTGGGCTGCTGCGGCGGACGGCAGAGGCAGGCTCGCGCGAGCTTCTGATGGTGGCGGCGCAGCACGAGTTTGTGGCACCCACTCACCGGTTTGCGGCCCATGCCTGCTAAGCGGATGCCGATCACGTCGAACTAAATTGCAGTGGGCGCCCTGATCCCGCCACCATCCCAGCGTAGATCAGGCACTCGCCAAACTCCTTTCCGCCGGACTGGTCGCCGCATGCGCATCCTTCACGTCTACCGACGCGTGCTCTCCTCACTGGGTGCAGACCGGCGCCTGGCGCTGGTGCTTGGCTTGGCAAATATCCTGCTCGCCGGGCTGCAATTCCTGGATCCGTTGCTGTTCGGGCGGGTCATCGGCTTGCTGTCGAACTCGGCCGAACTGCCCCGGCCGGTGCTGTGGCAGCGCGCGGCAATACTGCTTGGCTTTTGGGTGGGCGTCGCCGCCCTGGGCATCGGCGGCAACTTGGCAACCGTGGTGCAAGCCGAGCGCATGTCGCACCGCAACCGGCTCAAGGCGATGACCCGGCTGTTCGAGCATGTGCTTTCGCTGCCGCTTTCGTTCCATGGCGAAGCGCATTCAGGGCGGCTGATGAAGGTGATGCTGTCCGGGACGGACGCGCTGTTTGCGGTTTGGCTGAGCTTCTTTCGCGAGCAGCTCACCACCTACGTCGCCTTGCTGGTGCTGTTGCCGCTCACGGTGCTGATGAACTGGGAATTGGCGGTGGTGCTGATCGCACTCGTGGTGCTGTTCGCCGCGGTGACAGCCGTGGTGATCCGCCGCACGGAGGAGGGGCAGGCGCGGGCTGAGACCTACCAGTCACGCCTGGCGGGCACGGCGCAGGACGCGTTGGCCAATGTGGTGGTGGTGCAATCGTTTACCCGGCTGGCGGCCGAAACCAGCCGGTTTGGCCAGATCGCCGACCAGGTGATTGCGCACCAATTTCCCGTGCTGAACTGGTGGGCGGTGGTCACTGTGCTGACCCGCGGCGCTTCCACCGTCGCCGTCATCGTGATCGTGCTGGTTGGGACAGTGCTGCATGTGCAGGGGCGTGCCAGCTTGGGCGACATCGTCAGCTTCATGGGGTTTGCCAACCTGCTGATCGGGCGGCTTGAGTCGGCAATGCAGTTTGCCTCGCGCTTGTTCCTGCAAGTGCCCGTGCTGCAGGACTATTTCGGTGTGCTGGACGCGAAGTCCTCGGTGCCGGAGGCGATTGAAGCGACGCCGCTAGAAGTGTCGCGCGGCGAAGTGGCGTTTGAGGACGTCGCCTTTGGCTATCCCGGTGGGCCGAGCATCCTGAATGGCATCTCGTTGGTGGCTCAGCCGGGCCGGGTGGTGGCGCTGGTCGGCAGCACGGGGGCGGGTAAGAGCACGGCGATGAACCTGCTGCAACGGCTGTGGGACCCAACCTCTGGGCGGGTGTTCATCGATGGCCAGGACATTCGGGATATGACGCTGGAAAGCCTGCGCCGCTCGATCGGGGTTGTGTTCCAGGAAAGCCTGCTGTTCAACCGCTCGATCCGTGACAACCTGCTGATTGGCCGCCCCGAGGCGAGCGAGGACGACCTGGAACGGGCTTGCCGCATGGCCGAGGCGCACGACTTCATCCTGCGCCAGCCGCAGGGCTATGACACCATGGTGGGCGAGCGCGGCGCCACGCTATCAGGTGGGCAGCGGCAGCGCTTGGCGATTGCCCGTGCCCTGTTGAAGAACCCGCCGATCCTGATCCTGGATGAGGCAACGAGCGCACTCGATGCGGCGACCGAAGCGCGGGTGTCACGGGCGATGGCGACGTTGATGGAGGGACGGACCACGTTCATCATTGCCCATCGCCTATCCACAGTACGGGAAGCGGATGAGATCTTGGTGTTTGACGGTGGAGAAATCGTCGAGCGGGGACGGTTTGACGCGCTGGTAGCGCAAGACGGTCGCTTTGCCGAGCTGGTCGCGACACAGCTCGCAGGCGCCCCGGCGTTACGCGCGGCCGAGTAGGAGGGGGTAGGGCCATCGCAACCATCAGGTGCAGCCAGGATGATGGGACGACCGCCGCTACCCTGTGGGTGAGGCCGCCCTGCTGCGCAGTAGTCAAGGCGCCGGCAGGTAATCGGATGCGGTGCGCTTGCACACCCCTGATGAGAGGACGGCTACTGTCGAATAGGTTTCGGCAGCAAACGCTTTCTCCTTCTTCAATAAGCCAAAGTAAAAACCATCTTTTGACAGAACCGGTCGGGACGCCGACACTACATGTCGGCCGCAATCCAACTCGCGGGTGTCATATCGCTCTTGCAAAGGCAGGTTTTCTTGTCAGCATTCTCCACCCTACCGGTCACCCGTGCGGAGCCGCGGCTCACTCGGCGAAGCAGTCCGCTGCCGAAGCGCCGCTGGACTAATGCGCGCCGGTTTGCCTCGCCGCTGGCGTTGGTGGCGCTGTGGCAAGCCGCGTCCATGGCCGGGCTGATTTCGCCTCGCGTGCTGGCCGCGCCGTCCGCCGTCCTGGGCACCGCCTGGACCCTGCTGATCGGTGGCGGCCTGGTCTACAACATGGCCGTTTCGTTGCAGCGCGTTGTGTTAGGCTTGCTTGTTGGGGTGGTCATCGGCACCAGCACCGCGCTGGCCGCAGGACTGTCGCGTTTGGGCGAAGACATCGTCGATGCGCCGATGCAGATGCTGCGCACGCTGCCCTTCCTGGCCCTCGTGCCCATGTTCATCCTTTGGTTTGGCATCGGCGAACTGCCCAAAGTGGCGCTGGTGGCGCTCGGAGCCACTTTCCCGATCTACCTGAACCTGATGGCCGGCATCCGTGGCATTGATCCGCAACTGATCGAGGCCGCGCGTGTGTTTGGGTTGGGGCGCGTCGGCATCATCCGGCATGTCGTGCTGCCGGGGGCATTGCCCTCCGCTCTGGTCGGCTTGCGGTATGCGCTTGGCACGGCATGGCTTTCGCTGGTGGTCGCCGAACAGGTGAACGCCACCGCGGGGATCGGATACCTCATCAACGATGCGCGCGACTTCCTGCGCACCGACGTGATCGTGGTCGGATTGCTGGTTTACGCGCTGCTGGGCTTGCTGACGGACGGGCTGGTTCGAGCCGCCGAGCGGCGCCTGTTGGCCTGGCGGCCGGTCCTGGTGCAGCGATGAGCAAGGCGGCAGGCGCGCGCGTCGGCAACCTGGTGCGCCAGTTTGGCGCAAACCGTGTGCTGGACAGGTTGGACCTGACCTTGCAGCCAGGCGAGTTCGTGGCGCTGCTGGGACGTAGCGGCTCGGGCAAAACGACCTTGCTGCGCACCCTAGCCGGGCTCGACCCGGTGCCATCTGACGCGTTTGTGGAGCTGCCGCGCCCGGTCGCCGTGGCATTCCAAGCGCCGCGGCTGCTGCCCTGGAAGCGGGTTTGGGAGAACGTGGTGCTCGGGCTGGCAGCCGGCAGCCGGGAACGGGCGCAAGCGGCTTTGGGCGAGGTGGAGTTGGCGCATCGCGGCGACGCCTGGCCTGTCACCCTCTCCGGCGGCGAGGCGCAGCGTGCCGCTTTGGCCCGCGCCCTGGTCCGGCAGCCTGGTTTGCTGCTGCTCGACGAGCCGTTTGCCGCGTTGGACGCTCTCACCCGCATTCGCATGCATACCCTGGTGCTCGAGTTATGGCGTATCCATCAGCCGGCCACGCTGATTGTGACCCATGACGTGGATGAGGCGTTGTTGCTCGCCGACCGTGTGCTGGTGCTGGAAGCAGGGCGGATAGTCACGGAAGTAACGGTCGCGCTGCCGCGGCCCCGCAACCAGGCCGGCGCTGCCTTTGGTGCCTTGCGGACACGGCTGCTGCAGTCGCTTGGTGTGGTGCAACCCCGGGCTGCGGAGCCAGTTTTGGCTTGTGGCGGCTGAAACACTATTGAGGAGGACCGGATGGACGGTTTCGCCGGGCGTACTCAGCCCTATGCAGACCTTACAGAGCGCTTTGCGGGGCGTGCGGCCGGCCACGATCGCGAAGGCCGGTTTCCGCACCAGAACATCGCTGAGCTTGCGGCGGATGGCCTACTTGGCTTGGCAGCTTTGCGGGAGCACGGCGGTAGCGGGGCCGGGTTGGTCCGCTGCCTGGCGTTGGTCGACGCGGTGGCACAGGGCTGTGCTTCCACTGCGCTCGTGCTGGCAATGCAGTTGATCCACACGCACTTGCCGGGTCGCAATCCGCGCTGGCCGGCGGGGATGCGGGCGCAGGTGATGCGGGACGCGGTGGCTGGCGGCCTCATCAACGCGTTGCGGGTCGAGCCGGACCTTGGCACGCCGGCGCGGGGCGGCATTCCGGCCACGATCGCCCGCCGCACCGCTGACGGCTGGGCGCTGACCGGGCACAAGATTTATGCCACTGGCGCGCCCGGGCTGCGCTGGATGCTGGTATTTGCCCGCACCGATGAAGCAGACGTTCGCATTGGCAACTTCCTGGTGCCGGCACAAGCGCCAGGGTTGCGCATAGCGGAGACCTGGAACCAGCTCGGGCTGCGCGGCTCTGGCAGCCATGATGTCCAACTGGACGGGGTGATGGTTCCCACCGACCATGCTGTGGACTTGCGCGCTCCATCGGATTGGCCGCCCGACCCGGCTCAGGTGGCTTGGAACACGCTGACCATCGCTGCGCTCTATACCGGCGTGGCGACGGCGGCGCGCAACTGGCTGGTTGGCTTCTTGCGGGAGCGCACGCCCAGCAACCTCGGCGCGCCATTGGCCTCGCTGCCGCGAATGCAGGAAGCAGTCGGACGGATTGAGGCTCTCCTGTTGACCAACCGGCGCCTGATTGCTGGCGCCGCTGAAGAGCATGATCGTGGTGATGAGCCTGGCGCAGATACCTGCAACCTGATCAAGACGATAGCGGCGGAGAACGCCATTGCGGCGGTGGAAGAGGCGGCAAAGCTCACAGGCAACACAGGGCTATCGCGGGCCCAGCCGCTCGAGCGCCACCTGCGCGATGTACTGTGCGCTCGCATCCATACCCCGCAGGCTGACTCGGCTTTCTTGGGTGCTGGGAAGACCGCTCTGCTTAGCGAGGATGTCCTGTCATGACCTATGCCGCCAAAAAGCCAGTGCCCGGCGATCGGGGCACTCCGATCGAATTCATTGGCATGGTGCAGCCGCGGCAGCAGTCTGAGATACATCCGGCAACTGGCCCGGCGATCGATCTTGGCTACCTGCGGGCCAGCGCACAGGCGCACGACGCGGCCGGGTTCGACCGTTTTCTGCTCGGCTGGTACAGCAATGGACCAGACGGGCTGCAGCTCGCCGCCCATGCTGCGGCTTACACAGAACGGGTTGGGTTCCTGGTGGCACATCGGCCGGGTTTCCACTCGCCGACCAACGCGGCGCGCGCTTTTGCAACGCTCGACCAGTTGAGCGGTGGGCGGGCGGCAATCCACATCATTTCCGGTGGCGACGATACCGACCAGCATCGCGACGGCGACTACCTGGGCAAAGACCAGCGCTATGCGCGCACGGACGAGTATGTCGGGGTGCTCAAGCGCATTTGGACGGCGGCCGAAGCAGTGGATCATGCGGGACCGTTCTACCGCTTTGAAGGCGCGTCCCCGACGGTCCGTTGCGTGCAGCAACCGCGTATCCCGGTGTATTTCGGCGGTGCGTCGCCAGCGGCCATCGAGGTGGCGGGAAAGCATGCCGATGTTTATGCGCTATGGGGCGAGACTCAGGCCCAGGTGCGCGAGCTGATTGGCCAGGTGCGTGCGGCCACCGAACGCCACCGCGGGGCTGCAGCCGCGGCGGCGATCCGGTTTAGCTTGTCGTTCCGGCCGATCCTGGCAGAGACGGAGAGCGCCGCCTGGGAAAAGGCCGAGCATATCTTGGCCGAGACGGTGCGGCTTCGGGGGGAAGCAGCACTGGGGCCGGCGGCGGGTGCGCCGGCGAACACCGGGTCTCAGCGTCTGCTGGATGCGGCGGCGTTGGGGGACCGGCCGGAAGGGCGGTTATACACTGCAATCGCGCGGGTGACGGGCGCGCGTGGGAACACTACGGCGCTGGTGGGCACCCCCAATCAGGTGGCGCAGGCGTTTGCGGACTATCATGCGCTTGGGGTGACGACATTCCTAATACGCGGGTTTGATCCGTTGGAAGACGCTGCAGACTATGGGCGGGCGTTGCTGCCAAAGACGCGCGCGCTTTTGGAGGCACGCGTGATCCAGCGGGAGCTCGAGCAATATCCGGACAGCCATCGTCAGTCGAGCTGATAACACGGCTTGTTAAAGGATGGCTGCACCTGTTTCGACCTTCGCTCTCGACGGGCACTAGATTGGAGACCGGTCCCGGTTCGTCAACGGCAGGGATGCGATTGTGCAGTGAGAGCATGATTGCTTCCAATTGACGAAGCAATCATACTCTAACCTTTTATTTGAGAGTCTGATGCGCTCAGGCTCTAACGAGCCCGACTATCAGAATTCCTCCCAATCCTCCGACTTCGGATGCACGCTGACCAACGCCGTTTGGCCACGCCTGGCGACGGTGGGCGCTTTTCCACGAGGCGTGGGTGCCCGGTCAGACCGCAGGGGTTCTGCACTGGGCGGGGCAAATCGGAAATTGGAGCCCAACGTGGCCAACGTTTCCGCCTCCTGAGCAAGGCTCCGGCTTGCGGCTGTGCTCTGCTCGACCATGGCAGCGTTCTGCTGCGTCACTTGGTCCATCTGGCCCACCGCCACGTTGATCTGCGCCAGGCCGCTGGCCTGTTCCGCCGCACTGGCCGCGATCTCGCCTACGGCTTGGTCGATCACGCTGACTTGCTGGACGATGCGAAGGAGCGACTGACCCGTATCCCCCACCAGTGCGACGCCAAGCTTGACCTGCTGGGAGGAGGCGGAGATCAGCGTCTTGATCTCTTTGGCAGCACCTGCGCTGCGCTGGGCCAATGCGCGGACCTCGCTCGCGACGACCGCGAAACCGCGACCCGCATCCCCGGCTCTTGCCGCTTCGACGCCCGCATTCAGCGCGAGCAGGTTGGTTTGAAAGGCAATCTCATCGATGACGGTGATGATCTGACCGATCTCGCGCGCGGATGCCTCGATTGCGTCCATCGCCTTGACGGCGTCCTGCACCACCACCCCCCCGTGATCCGCGTCGGACTTGGCAGTCGACACCACGCTGCGGGCCTTTTCGGCTCCTGCGGCCGACGCACGCACGGTAGCGGTGATCTCGTCTAGAGCTGCTGCCGTTTGCTCGAGGCTGGCCGCTTGTTGTTCAGTGCGCCGGGACAAGTCGTCTGACGCCTGGGTGATCTCTGCCGCGCCGGACTGGATGGCAGCCGTGCCGGTGACCACGGCGCCGATGGTTGTCGCCAGGCGGTGCGTGGTGTTGTTGAAGTTGTTGCGTAGCCCTTCGTACTCGGCGGGAAAGGCCTGCTCCAGGCGCCGCGTTAGATCGCCTTCGGACAGTTGGTTCAAACCCTGCTCCATCGCCGCGAGCACGGTATTGAGCTGCGCCGCCGCCTCTGCGGCCCGGGCGTCCTCCTGCATCCGGGTTTGCTCGGACTGCTCGCGGATGAGCACAGTTTCCTGCTCAAGCTGTGCCTTTTCGCACGCGGCGTCTTTAAACACGCGGACGGTGGCGGCCATGGCGCGCGTTTCGGTTATGCCACCGCCATCTGGCACCACCACGTTCAGATCGCCGGCTGCCAGCGACCGCAACGCCGTTCCAACCGCAGCGGTCGGCTTCACAACCGAACGAACCACGCTCCAGCTTGCCGCGGTGAGCATAAGCATCGTTGCGACTATATCGAGCGCGATCCACTTGGTGTGACTCCAGAACGCGGCTTTGAAGTCGTCCATATAGCTACCGGTAACGATCGCCCACTGCCAAGGCACGTAGTACCGCAAGGAGGCGATCTTGGCGACGGGAACGTCGGATCCGAGCCGAGGAAATTGGTAGGCGACGCTTGCCACGCCGTCGCGAACCACGCGAGGCAACGCATCGGCCATGAAGTGAAACCCTGTAATGTCCTTAGTGGTGAGGGAGTCCCTTCCGACCTCCTTTGGATTTGGATGACCGATTGTTTTGCCAGCCTGCACATCTACGACAAAGATGTAATCACCGTTGCCATAAGTCATTGCCACGATCTGGGTCAGGGCACGCGCTTTGGCGACATCCTCCGGTACGGCGCCGGACAGGGCCAGTGCACGGTTCGTTTCGGCGATCTTTGCGGCGACCTCCGTTATGGATTGGAGTTGCGCGATCCTCATGCTGCGAGCGGTCTCCCACTGCGACCACAGTGCAAAGCCAGCAATTACGATGAGAGCCACGCCGCATAGCGCCGTCAGCGCGTAGAGACGGGTTGAAAGGCGGGCCAGGAAGCTTGAAAAATGCATTGCGCTGCCTCAGGTGAGTGGCTGAACCATACCCTCCGAGACTGAACAAAAGATTAGCGAGGCATGCCGTGTCGGCTCGCGTCGATAGTCAGGTATGATGCCGCCGAAGCACAACAATGCGGTTGGTATTTGTCCCCTTGATGTTGTTCTGCACGCCCCAGCAGTTTGCGGTTTTCGTGAACTCCTGCTGGTTCACCATGACGAATAGGCGATCAAACGGCAGACCCGACGCCGCCTCCCATACAATCCGGTCCAACAAAACCTTACCGCCACGCACTTCGCCGACCTCGAATGCGACATGCCCGCCAGGCCGCACGAGCCGGGCAAGCTCGGCCAGCGTGTCCTTGACCATCCCCTGCCAGGCTGTCTCCGTGCCGTGTTGGGCGATGCGCACGCCCGCCGGGTCGATGCCGGCAAACCAGCTCCGAAGCCAGTTGTCCGCAGCATACTGAACGATGTCCACGAACGGCGGCGAGGTGACCACAAGCTGGACGGATCCCGTCGCTATGTGCGGGGTCGCATAGGCCGGGGCGGTCGTCATCAGCGCCTTGGGATGTCGCGGCATCCCGCCGTCGCGCAAACGCGACTTTGTCTTCTTGAGTATGATGTTCCTGACGTCGCGGTCCGGCGGAGTCTGGCCGCGCGCTGCGTTGATCTTCCGTTGAGCCTCGGCCGACACTGCTTGGTTTGGCGGCAGCGTATAGACGGAGAAGAACCCCGGCGAATGGCCGGTCAGCCGGTTCAGGGCCACCATTCGGATCCAGTCATCCACCGGGTCTGGCGTGTCCGCGACAGGCGCGCGTTCGATGAGCCAGTGGCGTAGTGCGATGATGCGGCTGAGCGTCGCCGGGCTGTAGAAGGCAAGCAGGTCCTGGTCGTCATGCTGGCGCCCGTTCCAGGCGACATGCTGGCGCCCGTCCCAGGCGACATGCTGGCGCCCGTTCCAAGCGACCTGGTCGAGGCGGCGCTCAATCTCCGCCACGGTTGGTGGCGTCAGCCGCGGACGCGCCAGCAGGGTGCTCAAGGGATTGATATCATTGCCCATGGGCCTGCGCCCCATCAGTGCGGCCTGCACTGGCGTGGTGCCGCGGCCCATAAACGGGTCGTAAACTCCCTCATTTTCCCTGGTCAGGCGCTTGATGAAGAACTCGGGGAGCTGTGCCTTGAAGCAAGCCCGGTAGCTGATTTCGTGAAGCGAGTGCGACTGGCGCTGCCCAGATGTCCAGTATTCGTTGACGAGGTAGGGAATACCGCCCTCAACGATCTCCGCCGAGGGCCGCCCGAAATCTCTGAAGTTGCGAACTTGGTCGGTGAACGAGTCAGGGCCGGATAGACCTGGTTGCGGCGCCGCCGGCCCTGGGGTGACTAGCTGCCGCGAATCGAGCAAGGCATCAGGCATGTGGCAGCCTATGCGCGGCGTGCTGGATCTGCCACTCCGCCGCAAGCGCGAGCGGCCGGTTTTAGCCCGCCCGTTTCAGCACCCGGTCTGAGGGCTTGGGAGCCTGCGCGTCGCGGCGCAAGCGCTTCTCGCCCAGAAACAGCAAGATCGGTGCGGCAATGAAGATGGAGGACGACGTGCCGACGACGATGCCGAACAGCATTACCGCAGCGAAGCCGGAAAGGGAGGCGCCGCCGAACAGCGCCAGCGGCAAGCTCGCCAGAAACACCGTCATCGACGTGCCCAGCGTGCGGTTCAACGTCTCGTTGATGGAGAAGTCGATCAGTTCGCGCAGTGGCATGGTCTTGTATTTGCGCAGGTTCTCGCGAACCCGGTCATACACCACCACCTTGTCGTTGGTGGAGTAGCCGATCACGGTGAGGATCGCGGCCACCATAACCAGGTCGAACTCGATGCGGGTGATGGCGAGGAGGCCGATCGCCTTGGTCACGTCTAGCAGCAACGTCACCACGGCGCCGACGGCGAACTCCCACTCGAAGCGGAACCAGATGTAGACCAGGATCATCAGCAGGCTGATGCCCAGCGCAAGCAGGCCGTTGCGGAACAGCTCGTTGGACACCGAAGCGCCGACCGCGTCGTTGCGCTCGATGACGGTGCCGGGTTGGGCGGCTTCTAAGGCGTTACGTACGCGCTCCACCACCTGCTCGGTGCCTTGTTCGGTCGGCTGGCGGTCGAGCCGGATCAGCACCTCCCGGTCATCGCCGAAGCGCTGCAGGCCGGCGGGCGGCACCTGGTGGGCTGCGAGTTGAGTGCGGATTTTGTTGAAGTCGGCAGCGGCGGGGGTGCGCACCTCCATCACGATGCCGCCCTTGAAGTCGATGCCCAGGTTCAGCCCGGGGTAGAAGGCGGCAATGATGGACAAGGTGGAGAGCACGGCCGACGTGGCCAGGCCGATGAAGCGGCCGCGCATGAAGTGGATTTGAGTGCCGTCCGGGACGAGACGGAACAGGGGGCGGAAGAACATGCCGTGCGCTCCTAAACCGGCAGCAAGGCGGGGCGGCGGGCGCTATACCAGCGCACCATCATCAGCCGGGCCAGCACGGTGGCGGTGAACAGGGTGGTGACAATGCCCACCGTGATGGTGACGGCAAAGCCGCGCACAGGGCCGGAGCCGAACACGAACAGCATGACGTGGGCGAGAAAGGCGGTGGCGTTGCTGTCGATGATGGTGCTGTAGGCGCGGCGGAACCCGGCCTCGAGTGCGGCCACAGGCTTGCGGTCGTGCCGGGTCTCTTCGCGGATGCGCTCGTTGATGAGGATGTTGGCGTCGACCGCCATGCCCAGGGTGAGCAG